>DCVU01000063.1:624-5915 GCA_002327415.1 Smithella sp. UBA2180 | reverse complement strand
CGGGGATCAGCGGCGGAAAAATCTTTTATCCGGGCGAATTTGTGACCTGAAATCTTAAAATTAAAAACCTCCTCCTCTTTATTTCCCGGAGTAACTGCTATCAAAGGAATATATAAGGCATTAAAGAGGAGGAGGTTTTTAATTTTAAGATTTCAGGTCACAAATTCGCCCGGATAAAAGATTTTTCCGCCGCTGATCCCCGTGAGTGGAATCACGATTATATTGATTTAACACGGGCAATACCGCTGGAAATCGCCGCTTTTGCCACAACTTCCGTTGTTCATGATAATTATGTTTATTTTTATCCGTTCTATGCTTATTCCAAAGACAAGATTAATATTTTAGGAAATATTCTCGCCCGTATTCCTGCGGATAAGATTGATAATCCGGCAGGAAATGTGGAATATTTTACTAAAGAAGGAAGCTGGGAAAACAAACTGAATCCCGAAAGGGTTAAGATTGTGCTTAATGCCTGTGTTTCCGAATTAAGCGTAAGATACCATGCGGCAGATAAGAAATGGATTGCTGTTTACTTATCCACACAAAATAAAGGTGATAAATTATTATATCAAATAGCTGATAAACCTGAAGGTCCATGGTCGGAGCCGATGGTTTTAGGTATGACGGTTCCCGAAGTTGATCCTCAAAGTAATCTGTATGACAAAGGTAATTTCTGTTACGCCGGAAAAGAGCATATTGAATTTTCCCGGAATAAGAACCTTGTTGTGACTTACGTCTGTAATTCAGCGGAAGATTTTCAAAACAAAACAAGCTTCATCCGCCGCAATTTATTTCTTTATCGCCCGGTTGTAAGAGAAGTCGGTTATTAAGGGCTGTTGACCGGTAGCGCATTCCGGTAAGGAAGCGCATAATGAATGATAATACTCCTTTCCGGTAAAAGCCGAAGGGTTTTACAATACGCTCATCTGCTGTGTTGCGCTTCAAACCGCACCGCTCAACGTATGTCTATATACGCCTCGCGGTTCGGCTTTTTGCGCGCCTTGCATCTGAACATTTTTGAACAGCCCAAAACATTCATTTTTCACAAAAACCGCATTATGGAAACAATATTTTATTTTAAGAAAATATTGCACCTACAAGTCAATGGTTTTAGATTTGGCATTGAGGTGAGGATTACCAATTGAAAGAATTTATTCAATAACACGCCATACAAAACTACTCCCTTACAGTTGTCCTGATAAGGGAGTAGTTGCAATGATCTTACTAAACAGATTAAATTTTGATGCCCTTAATGAAATCTAAATAATGTGTTGCAGTTTCCTTAGGTTTTTCCATCATGGGAACATGGCCGCAATCTTTGATGATTATAGTTTTGTGATTCTTTAACCCCTTTTCGAAAACCGGTACGCTGGAGATATCAATGATTTTATCTTGATCGCCCCAAAGAATTAAAGTTGGTGCTTTTATATTCGGAAGGTCTTTTTCGAGAGAGTACATATCGGGAATACCTTCTTTGGCCTCCTTTTCATAAAACTGACGATTGGTTAAATAAGTTTTGAACATTACTTTCTTGAGTGGATAAGGTAAAAAAGGCTCTTTAACAAACAATAATGTCATAAGGCGTTGCCAATCGTTGTTGTTGTCTTTCATTAAAAATGGATTTTCTCCTCCTTCCATAATTGTTTTTAACGTACAATTTTCCGAAAGCATGACCCCTGCGGCATCAAAAAGTCCCACGCTGATAATTTCATCAGGATAGCGCACAGCATAAGTTCCTGCAAATAAACCGCCCATGGAATTACCAACGATATGAAATTTTTTCAACTCAATTGCCTGTGCGAATTTATGCAAACGCAGCATCTGATTTGATAGATCGTACGAGTCTTTCTCGATCTTGGAGCTTTCTCCGTAGCCGGGGATATCGGGGATCACCAAATGGTAATCTTTAGTTAAATAACCGGCAAAATTTAACCAGCGGTCTTTGCTTGCGGTATAGCCGTGCAAAAGTAATATTGTCGGTCCTTTGCCTCCTTCCAAATAAACAATTTTATGATCATCGATCTTGATTTCCTTTTTAGTCAGGCCAGCCTTGCTTCTGGCTGCGTCGATCATATAACCGGCTACTTTTTCCGGGAAAGCATAATAACAGGCCACTAACGCAACGATAATAATTAATACAGCAATTAAAACTTTTTTCACAACCTTCATAATCCCTCCTTTTGCTTCAAATAGGATATTGCGATTTGACCGACCAAATCATTGGTTTCACGAGCAGAAAAACCTCCGCAAAGGTTAATTTTAAAGCAGGTATTGCCAGAAAAAATGGAGTTTTGGTAAGAACTTTAATTTACGATGAGAGAGTATAAGAAAACCTCTCTTGAATGTCAATTATTCTTTTTCAAAATCCTAGTTAAAGGCAAAAGGCGTTTAAAAGATTTCCTTTTGATAGGTTGTATTTTCCCAATAATGCAACTTCTGTGGATAGGAGGAAGAAACACGTAATCGGTATTTGTAAGAAAAATATTTTTATGATTACGGACATAATCATAAATTTATCAATTCTATATTTAAAATAGAACTCGGCAATTATTGTTTTCATACGTTATTCAACTTTCAAATCAAAGATGATATCGCGGCGGCTAGGAAGAGGCGACGCAGTCGTATAGTACAATACGTCGAGGAGCCGATGACGACGCCAACAAAGATAGCGCTTTGAGTTGGAAGTTGAATCAGATGCCCAGCCATCTGACCAAGTTATACGCCGCAATTCCGCCCAGATAAGAAACAGCGAGCGTCATGACAATGGTGGCGTAAAACCATTTATTGTCGTTCATTTCTTTTTTCAAGACGGCTACTGTAGCGGCGCAGGGAATAAAGAGCATCATCACCACAAGAAATGCTGCGGCTGATTCATGGCTCATAATGGTTGGCAGTATGTTGGATAAGCCATCTCTGCCCACAGAATAAAGAACGCCCAGCGTGGCCACAACATTTTCTTTCGCTACCAGGCCGGTTAAAAGCGCGGTAATCATCTTCCAGTCCAACCCCAAGGGCACGCCCAGCGGCTGGAGCAATTTCCCGAATGAAGCCAGAAAACTTTCTTCCACAACTCCCTTTGGGAAATATGATAAAAGCCAGATAATCAGGGAAACGCCCAGAATCACAGTTCCCGCTTTGCGGATAAACGATAATGTCCGCGACCAGATGACCATCAGAATTGTTTTCAAATCGGGAGTGTGATAGATGGGCAGTTCCATTATAAACGGTGCGTCCTGCTTCCAGAGAGTTTTGTTGACAAATATTCCGGCGATACCGAGCACAAAGATATTCAGAGCCACTATGCTCCAGGATACATAAGCGGCATTTTCTCTGAAGATGGCGGCAGAAACTAATGTCAGCACGGCCAGCCGGGCAGTGCAGGGGACAAACGGAATTAAAAGCAGGGTAATCATCCGGGCCTTGCGCGTCTCGATAATCCGCGTGCCCAGAACAGCGGGCACATTACAGCCGAAACCAAGGAACATGGGAATAAAGCTTTTACCATGCAGGCCGACAAGATGCATGATTCTGTCCATGACAAAAGCCGCGCGCGCCATATAGCCTATATCTTCCAAAACAGCCATGACGGTGAAAAATATCAGCAGTACCGGCAAAAAAGTAAGCACTGAACCGGCTCCGCCAATGACACCGTTGAGCAGTAAGCCTCCGATCCAGGCAGGCCAGCCGCTTGTAAAAGGTTCACAGAACTTTATGAAATGCTGAATCTGGTCGCTTAGCCAGCCTTGAAGAGGAACGCCCACCGCGTAGGTGAGAAAAAAAACAAAGGCCATGACCGCAAGCAGAACGGGAATGCCGAATATGGGACGGGTAAGAATGTGGTCAATTCTGTCGGTGAGCACCACTTGTCCCATTTTAAAACGGGAGACAACCGTTCTCGAAACTTTTTCAATCCAGTCATAACGACCGTTGACAACGGCATGAAGAGCGTCTTCGTGTTTGATCAGAAGACCTTCTATTTCATCCCGCGCTGATTTTTGCGCCTTGTCTTCAACCATTTTTGAAACCTCAGGATCGCCTTCCATCAATTTTACCGCTATCCATTCGGGTGTGTAAGGTTCCTGAATATAAGGCCGGACAAGCTTCAATATGTCATGATAAATATCCAGATGATCGGAAGAAACCTCCGGCATCTGCGGATGAAATTTATTTTCGCAGGAAGCCATTGAAGATATCTGCACCACAAGTTCTTTAATCCCGCTGTTTCGTTTGGCCACCATAGGGATTACCGGTATTCCCAGCGTATCCTGTAGAATTTTTGTGTCAATCTGGATGCCTCGATTAGAAGCTACATCGAGCATATTAACGGCAACCACCACCGGCCGGTTAAGCAAAAGCACTTCAGCTAAAAGATAAAGACCTCTTTCGAGCGCCGCGGCGTTCAATACAAGCACTACCAGATCTGGTTTTTCTTTGATAATGAAATCACGGGCGACTTTTTCTTCTTCAGAAAAAGCTGTCAGACTGTAGGTCCCCGGCAAGTCGACTATCTTTATTAAGATGTTATCGGCGCGGTGGACGCCTTCTTTTTTCTCCACGGTTTTCCCGGGCCAGTTGCCTACATGCTGAGACAAGCCGGTAAGAATATTAAATATCGTTGATTTGCCTACATTGGGCTGGCCGGCAAGGGCAACGCAGATTTCCTTTTCAATGGGCGGCAGACAGACTTGATCGTCGGGAATAATTTTACTGACCATTATTTTTGAGGCCTCACCCTGGCCCAGGGCGATTTTCGTGTCCGCCACTTGAATGATGATAAGGCCGCCGCTGGCTTGGGCAATACGGAATCTGGCGTTCGTTACTATGCCCATTCCGGCAAGGCGGCTGGTTATGGCCGAGCCGCCTTCAATGGAATGAATAACTCCCTGATCGCCTTCATGCAGTGATGTTATATTAATATAATCGCTCATTGTTTCATTCTTCCCAAATTATCTTAAACTGACGCGATATTTTTTCAACAGGAATTCAGTTCCGTAGGAACTTTTTGTCCGGCGTAGATTTTTATTACCCATATCCTCTTCCAGATTAAGATATTTATATTGAGACTGCAATCTTTTTGCCGTGTCGTTAAACATGAACTCGTAAATGCCGTGATACTTCGTGGATGCTTTAGCAAAATGCAGGCAAAATGTGTCCGTATTAAGAGCTTCACCGATAATAAAACCGGCCGGTTCGTTGGCAATGTAATATATTATTCCCCAGAGCGCAAGTCCGGAGAATTTTTGCAGCGCTTCACTGCATTGCTCAAAATCGGTTTTATCCGGCGTTGATTT
>DCVU01000063.1:0-577 GCA_002327415.1 Smithella sp. UBA2180 | reverse complement strand
CGGTAAGATAAATGTAGTCGGATTCACTTTCATCGTAGCTGATAGCGAATTTATCTTCCGGGAAATAAGAAAGCCATTCTTGAGGAATAGGAAAGAAAAAATTTCGCTTATCTAAAATATCATTGAATGTTTTAATATCACAGCCGCGCGGATCATTTAAAGGCATTATGTATTGTTGTTTTTGTTTATTCTGGCCGGAAATGAATAATCCACAGTCCATTGCCAGAAATTCGTAATTGCTTATCTTGCGGAACAAATAAACATTGGCGAAGGTATAATCGGAAATCTGTAGATTCATTTTATGAAAACGATCTGTCAGGCAATCATGGTGCTTCAAATCAACGGTTTCGATGTTTTCCATGTAAATATTTCTTTAGTCCTTTCTTCAAGTGGCTCAGAGTNNTACCTTTTGCCAGAATTTGGGCGAATGATTTTTTTCTATGATGTGTATCAGTTCATGCACGATCACATAATCAATTATATCCGGCGGCGCCATCATCAATCTGAAACTGAAGGAAAGATTGTCATCTGCTGAACAGGACCCCCAGCGTTTTTCAGCTGACGTTATAGTAATGTT
>DCVU01000064.1 GCA_002327415.1 Smithella sp. UBA2180 | reverse complement strand
AATTAATCACGGCGATGATCGCGCCCACCAGAAAGACATACTGATAGCCCCATTTAAGCCAGATAAAACCGCCGGAGACGGCGACACCAATAGAAAAGATGTGATCAATGCTCACGCCCATCGTCAGCGTCTGCGTGACATCTTCGGGCTTGACCGCTATTTTCTGTAGGTAGGTAGCCCGCGCCATGCTAACGGATAAAAGCAGTTGATCAAAGATATAACAAATAAAAACAATGAATAGCGCCGCAGTTTCCGTAAATATTTCTCTGGCAAAACCATAGCCGATGCAGACGAATACGAGCATTACCGCCTCCGCCGAGAGAATGAATCTTTCACCCAGTTTATCAATTGCCTTTCCCAGCATGGGTTTGAAAAAGATACCGATCACGCCGCCCACAGCCAGAAGAGTCGCCAGAACTTCCGTCTTTTGCTTAAAGACAGTAACCAGCACCCAGGGAGCAAAGGTGAGAAATAGCTGTTTGCGTGTTCCATAAAGGATATTTAACCAGTAAAACAGTTTGTATTCCCGGCGAAGCTGGAACTTCATCCTCGCCGAAACAGGCTCGTTTTTCTTCATCAAAAATATGAACGTTGCTACTGTGAGAAATCCCAGAAAAGCCACAACATATGATATTTTAAAATTCAGATTTAAAAACCTAAAACCGATGAAGACAGCAAAACTGCCAATGATCATGGCAACATTAGCTACGGCGCTGAACTGCCCCAGCCTTTCGCCGGTTTTCCCTTCAGTGGACAACTCCATGCCTATGCTTTGATTCAACGGAATAAACAAATGCTGTCCGACACTGAACATGAAGAGCCAGATAAGCATTATGGAAAAGGTGGGCGAATAAAACCCGATAAACAATATTCCTATGGCACACAGGATATTGGCCAGCGCCGCCTTCCTTCTGGAACATAGAAAAAATAAAATCGCGGAAACAAAGATAACCAGGAGACCCGGCAATTCACGGGGGAGTTCCAAAAGCCCGCGCTGAAGATTGTTGATTAAGAAAGTTTCATTTAAAAAATTATTGAAAGTGGAATCAACAATGCTTTGCGAAAAACCGAAAACAAATGTGGCCGCCAGAAACAGCTGGAAATCACGCGGTAAATTTAAAAATTTATTTTTAGTTCGTGTAATAATGGGCTTAACCTTTAATAAATTGTAATCCTTGACACATTCTTCTTATTTCCATATATGGTTTTCTAGAAAAAAAATAAAGGACATTTTCCCATGGCCAAGCCACGCATTCTTTTTATGGGTACGCCCGCTTTCGCGCTTCCTGCATTGCGCCTGTTGCATGAGCTGAATTATCCGATAGCCGGCGTTGTCTCCCAGCCTGACCGCCCCAAGGGCAGAGGCTTAAAAGAAGTCGCGCCGCCGGTTAAAATTCTGGCGCAGGAATTTGGCCTGCCTGTTTTTCAGCCTCAAAAAGTAAGAGAGGAATCTTTTCTAGAAATTTTTAGAAAACTTAATCCGGATATGGTCGTGTTGGTAGCTTTCGGCCAAATTCTGCCCAAAGCAATTATCGATTATCCGCCCCTGAAATGCCTGAATATCCACCCGTCCCTTCTGCCGAAATACCGCGGCGCAGCTCCGCTTAACTGGCAGATTATTCTTGGTGAAACAAAGACCGGCGTCAGCATTATGATCATGGACGAAGGAATGGATTCCGGCGATATTATTCTGCAGGAAGAAACTGAACTCGGCTCTACCGAAACTTTCGGTGAATTGCATGACCGTCTTGCGCAACTGGGTGCGACATTGCTGATAAAATCCATTGAGCAAATGACAAACGGAACCGCAAAGAGAAAACCGCAGGATGCCTCGGACGCAACATTCGCGCCACGCCTGACAAAAGAAACAGGAAAGATCAACTGGAACAATAAAGCCTTGGACATTATAAATCTAATCCGTGGCCTAAGTCCCTCGCCTACTGCCTACACATCACTAGATGGACAATCTCTGAAAATTTTTACAGCCGAAGCACTAACGGAAAATATTAATCAGCCACCGGGCACAATTGGTTATACTACTGCGGCTGGCCTATCTGTGGCGGCAGCAAACGGTTACGTAATTTTAAAAGATGTACAATTGGCGGGAAAGAAAAGAATGCTGATTTCGGACTTCCTGCGCGGTCATCAACTAAAGACGGGATATGTTTTGCAATGAATGAATAACTTTTGCATCAATCAGGGAGCTGGGAATGTATGCATCATACGATTTTTAATACATCCGTTGTAAAATCATTTTTTCGCGGTATTTCCCTGGTTCTCTTAAAAATACTTGGTTGGAAAGTATCTGGACGGCTGCCCCAAAAAGCAAAATATATTCTTGTTGTCGCGCCGCATACATCCAACTGGGATTTATTCCATGGAATTCTTCTGGCGTTTGCCCTGAAACTGGATGCCTGTTACGTCGCCAAAAAAGAGTTATTTCGCGGACCTTTTTCTTTACTGATGAAGTGGTCGGGAGGCGTCCCGGTTGACAGGTCATCGTCCACCAATTTCGTTGAGCACGTGGCATCCGAATTTGAGAAAAATGAAAAGTTTATTCTCGCCCTGGCTCCCGAAGGCACGCGTCATAAAATGGATTACTGGAAATCAGGGTTTTATTATATTGCCCTGAATGCCCATGTTCCCATTTTATTGGCGTTTATCGATTACGAAAGAAAAACCGGTGGAGCAGGTCCTCTAATATACCCCACCGGTTATATGGAAAAGGATATGAACATAATTCGCAATTTTTATCTGACAGTCAAAGGCAAATATCCCGAGCAAGCAAGTCTCGTGGTTATCCATTCTAAATCATGAAAATATCAGTTCGCCATCAGGCCGTCGACATTTTAAATAAAGTAAGCACTTGTCAGGATTTCGCCAGTCCGTTGATTGATGATTGTCTGGACAAAAACGCTTTATCGGGAACACCGGACGGGCGTTTGCTTACTCATCTTGTTTACGGAGTACTGCGCTTTCGTG
This sequence comes from Smithella sp. UBA2180, assembly GCA_002327415.1. Classification (GTDB taxonomy): domain Bacteria; phylum Desulfobacterota; class Syntrophia; order Syntrophales; family Smithellaceae; genus Smithella. The sequence goes on along the minus strand of DCVU01000064.1, from coordinate 6,739 downwards.
GTCACCTCGACTGGATATTAACAAAATTCTATCGCGGAGATCTTGACAAGATGGACGAAGGCGTAAAAAATGTTTTGCGCCTTAGTCTCTATCAGCTAAAATTCAGCGACCGACTGCCTGCTTTTGCCGTTGTAAACGAAGCTGTCAAGATCACCAAAATACTAAAGCCGGATAAAAGCGCGCTGGTCAATGCCATTTTAAGAAACTATCTGCGGCGCGGCCAAAAGATACCCTTCCCTTCTTTGGAAATAAATCCGGCTGAGTACATAGCGGCATTTCATTCGCATCCGTTCTGGCTCGTTAAAAGATGGATAAAAATATTTGGTCCCGAGGAAACAAAATCTTTATGTTCGGCTAATAACGAATTGCCAACGCTGACTTTGCGCGTTAATACACTGAAAATATCAAGCAACGAAATAAAACAAAAACTTACCTCTGCCGAATTTGCTCCGGAAGAAACTAAATATTCTCCTGACGGCATTATCCTGAACACTTCCGCCAGTCCCCTTCAGAAAACCGATTTCTTTGAGAGCGGTTTTCTGCGTGTTCAGGATGAAGCGGCGCAATTGATTTCTTATCTGATTAAACCCAACAGCAATGAATCCATATTGGATGCCTGCGCAGGCTCGGGAGGCAAGACTACACATCTTGCCGCAATTCTTAAAAACAAAGGGAAAATTGTCGCGATTGATCGTAACCCAGGAAAAATTGCCGAATTAAAACTGGAAACAGAACGGTTAGGAATAAATATCATTGAAACGCAAACAGGAGATTTAAGTGTCTGCCTTCATGATTCCCTAAAAGAGAAATTTGGTTATGTTCTGGTAGACGCGCCCTGCTCCGGTACGGGAACATTGCGCCGCAATCCGGAAATCAAATGGCGCACAACAGAAAAAGATTTACGTAATTTTACCGCCGCTCAAAAAATAATTTTGCAAAACGCATCGGCAGCTGTCAAAAAAGGTGGCTACCTAATATATTGCACCTGTTCACTTCTGCCTGAAGAAAACGAAAATATTGTTGACGATTTTTTAAAGCACAACCCTGATTTTTCCTTATGCCGCCCTACTGATTCAATTAACCGGCAATTGATTGACAGCCGCGGATTTTTTCACACTTATCCGCACAAGCACAATATGGACGGATTCTTCGGGGCAATACTAAAATATTAATAATATCTAATTCTTACATACCAAATTTAAGTTGACGTTTTCAATAAAAAAATGTTATTAGCCATGCACTTTTTTGAGGAGCAAAATAATGTTCGTAAAACAAATTCAGGTAAGCCCAATGGCAGTATTTGCTTATCTTGTCGGCGACCCGATAACCGGAGACGCTCTGGTTATTGATCCGGCGGCTGATATCAAAGGAATTATTGCAGAGGCTAAAAAAAACAATCTTAAGATTAATTACATCGTTAATACCCATAGCCATGTTGATCACATCAGCGGCAATACGGAAATGCAAAAAGCAACCGGTGCCAAAATTATCGTTCACGAAGACGACGCCATTATGCTGACTCACACACCGGCCATGATTTTAAAGATGTTCGGAGCGAAAGCCTCTCCTCCGGCCGATATTCTGGTAAAAGACGGTGATATAATTTCCGTAGGCAACGTTGAGCTTAAGGTTATTCATACTCCGGGACACTCTCCCGGCGGAATCAGTTTATATACACCCGGCTATGTATTTACAGGAGATACACTATTTGTTGAAGCTGTTGGCAGAACAGACTTACCAGGCGGGTCATCGCAGACAATGTACAAAGCCATCAAGGAAAAACTCTTTTGTCTGCCCGAAGACACTAAAGTAATGCCCGGGCATAATTACGGCCGCATGCCAACGTCCACTATAGGCCATGAAAAAACCTGCAATCCATTCGTTCAATAAAAGGAGTTTATCTTTATGAACAACAGCATACAAACAACAGAATTTAAAAATCTGAAACTGATTGGCCGTGGAAAAGTTCGCGATATTTATTCCGTAAAAAACTATTTGCTCATTGTGACCACCGACCGCATCTCGGCATTCGATGTTATCATGCCCGATCCCGTACCCGGCAAAGGCACAATTCTAAACCGCATGTCCGCCTTCTGGTTCGAAAAAATGAAAGATATTATCGGCAATCACATTGTTTCCACAAATCCTGCTGAGTTTCCCGAAGAATGCGCGCTCTATCGCAAAAGCCTGGAAGGCAGAAGCATGTTAGTTAAAAAGGCTAACCCGCTGCCGGTTGAATGTATTGTCCGCGGTTATTTGAGCGGCTCCGGCTGGAAAGATTATCAACACAATAAAACGGTTTCCGGAATTAGACTCCCTGACGGTTTAAAAGAATCATCCAAATTACCTGAACCCATTTTCACCCCGACCACTAAAGCGGAGGCAGGCGAACATGATTCTCCCATTAATAGAAAAGAAACGGAGGATCTTATCGGCGCGGAATTAACCGAAAAAGTTATAAAGATTTCCATTGCTATTTATGAAAGGGCGGCGGCAATAGCATTGAAGACTGGAATTATCATTGCCGATACTAAAATGGAGTTTGGCATGATGGGCAAGGAATTAATCCTGATTGATGAATTGCTGACTCCCGATTCTTCCCGCTTCTGGCCTGCCGATGATTATCAAGAAGGCCGACCGCAAAAAAGTTTTGATAAGCAGTTCCTGCGGGACTATCTTCTTTCCATAAAGTGGAATCAAAAGCCGCCCGCGCCGGAATTACCTGCGGAAATTATAGAAAATACAAAGGAAAGATACGAAGAAGCGCTAAAGCGCCTTATGGAATAATAAGAGGTTGATGTAAAAAGCTCATGACAAAAAAAGATTATTATGAAATTTTAAATGTGGATAAAGATGCTTCAGATGAAGAGATAAAAAAAAGCTATCGCACGATAGCAATGCAGTGTCATCCGGACAGGAATCCGGGAAATAAAAAATCAGAAGAAAAATTCAAAGAAGCGGCTGAAGCTTATGAAGTATTAAGCGACAAACAAAAAAGAGAAATATATGACCAATATGGGCATGAAGGCTTAAACAGCACCGGATTCAGAGGATTCAGCGGCTTCGATGATATCTTTTCCCATTTCAGCAATATTTTCGAGGATGCTTTCGGATATGGAAATGTAAGGGGTCAATCGCGTTCCGGAGCTGCTGCCGGCGCTGATTTACGCTATGATCTGAAAATTTCTTTCCTTGATGCAGCCTTTGGACTTACCACTAACATTGAATTGGAAAAATTAGCTCCCTGCCATAAATGCCACGGCACCGGAGCCGCTCCCGGATCATCTCCCGAAACATGCCGTACCTGTAAGGGGCGCGGTCAGGTAATTCAATCCAGCGGTTTTTTTACCATCAGCTCTACCTGCCCGCATTGCAATGGACATGGCAAAGTCATCTCCAAGCCGTGCGATAATTGCCGCGGCATGGGCAAAGAACAAGTATCCAAAACCGTGCAGCTGAAAATTCCCGCCGGCGTGGAAACGGGTTCACGTCTGCGTCTACGCGGAGAAGGAGAAGCTGGAGATCGCGGCGGATTTGACGGTGATTTGTATGTATTTTTGCATGTCGAAGAGCATGATTTTTTTTCCAGATCAGCTGATGACATCATTTGCCGCATCCCTATTTCTTTTGTTCATGCTTCTTTGGGAGGAACAATTGAAGTACCTACACTTCAAGGCAAAGAAAAATTAAAAATTCCCAAAGGAACGCAAAACGGACAAACTTTCAGACTCAAAGGCAAAGGAATCCCCCATATCCGTGGTTATGGACGCGGGGATCAGATTATTGAAATTTTCGTGAAAATTCCCACGGTACTAAGCAAAAAGCAGGAAGAACTTTTAGTCGAGTTTGAAAAACTCAATCAGACAGCCAACTGATTTTTAGTCTTTCCTCATTTTCAATTTTTATATCATTTCTAAAGGAATGGTATCGCATAATAGCAATTGCATTACCCTATAACTTGTGCTTTAAATACCACAATAAATTTACCGGAGGAAGAAACATGAAAAGAAATAATTTTTTACTCTTTATCTTATCCTTATTTGCTCTTTTTATTTTTTCCGGTTGCGCGGCAATAATTGCAGGAGGAGTCGCTGCCGGAGCGGGTACAGCAGGAACTTATTATTATATCAATGGCGAATTGAAAACTGATTATAGTTCTTCATTCGATGAAGTATGGGCCGCCTGTGAAAAGACCGTAGCCGATATGAAAGGCATCGAAGTTGTTCCTGAAAAAGAAATTGCCAAGGGAAGAATAAATACATTAATAAATGATGAAAAAGTTAAATTCGATATTACATATAAATCAAAGAATCTAACGACCGTAGCCATTCGCGTTGGCTTACTGGGCAACAAACTATCGTCCCAGCTCCTGCATGATAAAATTGCTGATTACCTGGTTAAAAAATAAAAATTTCTATAAAATGGCCGGGTAAATATAAATGAATAAAAAAGTTATCCTCGGTATTCTGATCAGCATTATTCTTGTTTACTTGTCCGTAAGGGGAATTAATCTTCAGGATGTCTTCCGTGATCTGAAAAAAATCCAAATAAGCTATGTTGTTTTTTTCATCATCCTTATAATGTTAATGCAATGGTTGCGCTCTTATCGCTGGGGCGTTATTTTACAACCGATGGAGAAAATAGATCAACTTTCTCTTTTTTCAGTCACTTCAGTAGGCTTTCTGGCAATAGCATCAATTCCAGCACGAATTGGGGAANNGAAAGGGTATTGGATAGTTTCACCGTATTGGCCATCGCGATGATTGTCCTTTTTTTTACCGACCTGCCGCCATGGATGATTAGATCGAGCATTATTTTCTTTCTGCTCGCGTTAGTGACGTTTTGTTTTATCATCTTTCTAATCCTGCGCAGAGACACGGCGCTAAAGTTAATTAACAGAATCTTAAGTAAGCTTCCCGGAAAATTCGCGCATAAAATAGATAAGTTGATCCATCATTTTATCGATGGTTTTCAAATTATAACTAATATCAAATTGCTTTTGTATTTATTTTTTCTTTCGGCTTTAGTCTGGCTTGTAGATGTTCTGGCTATTTATATGCTGCTGAAGGCTTTTAGTTTTACACTGCCGGTAATGGCGTCTTTTGTTTTAATGATTATTCTCATTGTGGGGATAGCCATTCCCACGGCCCCCGGTTATATAGGCAACTGGCATTTCGCCTGTGTTCTGGCTTTAAGTCTTTTTGGTTTGGCGAAAGTTGAAGCGCTTTCTTTTGCTCTTGTTTACCATTTCTTATCCATGGTGATTGTAGTTGTACTCGGAGTTGCATTTCTTCCCTTCAATAAATTTTCAATCCCCGATATGAAGAAACAAATGAATCCTGACACGGAGAGTTAAGGTTAGTCTTTCACCGCGATTTTCAGAACTTTTAATTTCTTGTGCAGATTACTGCGTTCCAGACCAATCGCGTCAGCGGTTTTAGAAATATTTCCTTCGTTCTCTTCCAGTTTCTTCAAAATAAATTGCCTTTCGAAATCCATCTTCGCATCTTTCAACGAATCTCCCGCTGCAGCCTGAGCGCCAAAAGCCGGCTCGCTTTCCTCTTTAATATTCAAAGAAGGAATATCCTTGGCCGTTATTTCATCGGAAGGTGTCAGTATAATCAATCTTTCGATTATATTTTTCAACTCCCGCACATTGCCCGGCCAATCGTGTTTCATCAGCAGAGATAGAGCATCATCCGTCAATGTCTTCGGCTCCAGGCCTTCTTTGGAGGTAAAGTCAAGAATAAAACGTTCTATCAGAGGGTTAATGTCTTCTTTTCTTTCACGCAGGGGCGGTACAACTAGAGGAATTACATGCAGACGATAATAAAGATCTTGCCGGAAACGCCCTTCCTTCATTTCCTCTTCGAGGTCCTTATTGGTCGCAGCTAAAACCCGCACATCCATGTCGATTAATTTGTTTCCGCCGACCCGTTCAAACTTTTTTTCCTGCAGTATGCGCAGGATCTTTGCCTGAGCTTTCAGGCTCATATCGGCCACCTCGTCAAGAAATATCGTGCCTTCATGGGCAAGATCGAATTTGCCGCGCTTTTTCTCTGTAGCTCCGGTAAAAGATCCTTTTTCGTGGCCGAATAATTCGCTTTCAATAAGCTCTTCCGGTATTGCCGCACAATTGACTTCTACAATATCCTTGTGCGATCTCAAACTCAAATGGTGGATAGAACGCGCTACCAGTTCTTTGCCCGTACCGTTTTCTCCCATAATTAAAATCCAGGCATTAGTCGGAGCGACAATGCTGATCATCTCTTTAAGTTCGTTTATCGCCGAGCTTGTGCCGGTAAGTTCATATTGATGAGAAACTTTCTCCTTTAATAAAACGTTTTCTTCCTGCAAACGAATTAAACTTATGGCGTTGTTGACCAGAATTATAATTTTATCCAGCGATAGAGGTTTTTCGATAAAATCAAACGCGCCCAGTTTTGTGGCCTTCACTGCTGTTTCAATTGTGCCATGACCGGACATTATAATTACCAGCATTTGCGGATTTATCTTCTTAATGGCTTTGAGAGTTTCCAGACCATCCATACCCGGCAGCCAAATATCGAGCAAAATAAGCTGGGGCATTTCTTCTTCAACGATCTTAATCGCGTCTTCACCGCTGCCTGCTACCAGAACCTGATATCCCTCGTCTCTTAAGATTGCTCTCAAAGACTGGCAAATGCTTTCTTCATCATCGACTACAAGAATTGTTTCGTTCATATCTACTCTTCCGCCA
>DCVU01000107.1 GCA_002327415.1 Smithella sp. UBA2180 | reverse complement strand
AAAATCTAAAATAAAAAGAATAACTTTAACTGATGTACATAATATAGGCAAAAAATTAAATTCTGATTATGTTGTTTGGGGAATCATTACCAAAGTTGGCAGCAGTATCAGTATTGACGGGAAACTTGTAGATATTCTCAATAATAAATCTGAAATCGGTATTTCTTCTCAATCACAAACGATTGATGATGTAATACCTAAAATTAACGATTTTTCCGAAAAGATTATCCAAAATATTCTGGGCACGACACCGTCATCAAGTTTGCCTGCCCTTCCCGCTGCCGCTCCGACCGTTGCCGCTCCACAAGTGCCTGCGGCTTTATCGCGCGAGTCTCAAATAATAGCAAGCATGAAAACCGGAGGGAAAAAAGGAGGAACATTAACATCAGTAATCAATTCCGAATTTATTAATACGGCTGAGCCTATTAATCGAAAAGAATTCTGGATGAGCCAAAAGATTCCTACCGAATTCAAGGGAATGTCCATAGGAGATGTGAATAATGACGGTGTAAATGAGATTGTCACCATCGATAAAAATAGTGTCTACATATATCAAAAAGCGGAAAAGGAACTGAGATTAATACAAAAAATAAAAGGTAATTCCTATGATAATTATATTGCTGTAGATGTTGCCGATATCAATAGAAACGGCATTCCTGAGATAATCGTGACATCACTAAATGATGCATTGCTGGACTCTTTTGTTCTGGAATTCAAAGATGGCAAATATGTAAAAATTGCATCCAATATACGTTGGTTTTTACGCGTCATCGATACTCCTTCCGGCATTCCCTTACTTCTTGGCCAGGAATATGGCATGGGAAAACCATTCGATTCGCCAATTTACGAAATGATTTGGAGAGAAGGCAAATACATACCAGATCAAAAAATGAAAATACCTTCTGGTTTATCAATTTATGGACTGACTATCGATAATATAGGAATTGGCGGAAGCGAAAAAATAATTGCCTTGGATGATTTGGATTATCTATACATAACTGAAAAAACAACTAAATCTTTGGGCCGGCTCACCTCCATTGGTTTCACCAGCGACGAGCTTCTCTGGAAAAGCGATGACGTATACGGCGGCAGCAATAACTACTTGGAAAATGTTGAGAATAAATCCAATCCTACCGATAGCGACAAGGAAAATTACGCCTATGCCAATTTACGTATTCTCACTTTTGACACAAATAAAGACGGCAAAAAAGAAATTATCATCGTTAAAAATTTGTCTTCCAGTGGCCGTATTTTTAAAAAACTTAAACTTTTTTCTGCCAGTGAAATATACAATTTGGAATGGGACGGTATGGGAATGGCGGAAAACTGGCACACAAAGAAAATTAACGGCTATGTAGCTGATTATTGCATTAAAGATATAGACAACGACGGTAAGCCGGAAATTGTCCTGGCGTTAGTCCAGTCTACCGGTGCTTCTCTGCATGATAGAAGTGTGATCGTTGTTTATAAACTGGATACAACTCAATAAATAATTGACAAAACTTTTATACTTAGGTATAGCGAGCCCCCAGTGGATATCCACTTTTAATATATTTTTATTATTACAAAGGCGGTGTAGCTCAGTCGGTCAGAGCATACGGCTCATATCCGTAGTGTCCCTGGTTCAAATCCAGGCACCGCCACCAGTCATTACAACGTCAGGCAATGTATACCCACCTATTCCCTTTCAATCAATAGTTAGTACAAATAGTTAGTATATAATTGACATACAAGACTATAAGGTTTATATTTCTCTATGAGCCGTATTGATCAGCTCATGTATCAGGCTAAGGAGAGTGGAAAGAACGGAGTTTATTATTATGGCAGAACAGGTGCAAAAAGACTTTAGTGTAAATAATGTAGTAGAAATGCACAATGCCGGCGACTGGAGTAAAAAAGGCGTTAATGCTGAAGCTTCCGGTAATTACTCCTTTGCCATTGCCGCTCTCAGTAAGTCCATCGAACTGAACCCGCACGAGGCTCTTACCTACTACAACAGAGGGATTGTTTACGATTGTCTGGGCCAGTATCAGCTGGCAATCAAAGACTTTGATAAAGCCATCAGCATGGAACTGCATAATGTTGATGCCTATTACAACAGGGGGCGCACTTATGCTAACCTTGGCCAACATCAGCTTGCAATTAAAGACTTTAATAAAGTAATAAGATTAGATCCTGATTATGCCGAAGCCTATAATAACAGGGGCGTTGTTTACGATTCCCTAGGCCAGTATAAGCTGGCCATTGAAAACTATAATGAAGCCATTCGTTTAAAACCGGATATTGCCCAAGTTTACAATAACCGGGGCGGTGTTTATTTCAAACAGGGCAACAACAATCTCGGATGCCTTGACGCACAAACAGCTTGTGCATTAGGAGACTGCGAATTATTAGAATGGGCTAGAGGCAGAGGATTCTTGATCTGATGAAGGACTAAAAAACTGATTAAAAAATGAACAAAAAATCAATTAAATCTGGTAATAAATTCCACCCTTCATTCTTTTTCAGAAATCCTCATCTACAATCTATCCTGGCCAGTTCGCAACTGCGCGTACCTCTAAAAAACCACATGATAAAAAAGTCCCGTAAAATAATAATCCATACTCCTGAAGGTTCAAGATTATTATCTTTTCTTTCTCTTCATCCTGCTCCTAAAGGATTAATCATTCTACTACACGGCTGGGAAGGTTCCTCTTCTTCAGCTTACATCCTGGCTTCGGGATCATTTTTTTATAACCTG
>DCVU01000179.1:1098-4542 GCA_002327415.1 Smithella sp. UBA2180 | reverse complement strand
AATAAACCGTTGTTCAAAGCTCTCGAATACTAAAGCTGATTTATGTTGGATCAGAACCGCTTCTAATGGAAAGTAGTTGTTGCATCATCCGGGAGGTAAAAGAATAAAAATTGTTACATAGCAAACGCCAGGCGAAGCGGTTGCGGTGGTTAACTAAAATTTAAACCATTAGGAAAAAGGCGGATCAAAGGGATCCGCTTTTTTTTTTATGGATAACGTGCCAGAGGTATACTTAAATCACCCTGACTCCGATGATACCTTCTGCCGAACTAATTTTCTTCACAAGGTCATTAGAAATCTCTCCGTCGATTTCGATAATGTTGTAGGCGAGGTTCCCCTTGCTTTTGTTGATCATGTCGGCAATGTTGAGTTTGTTGTCCGCCAGCAAACGCGTGATCTTCTCGATCATGCCGGGCTCGTTCTTGTTCGAAATGGTGAGCCTGAACTTGTCTGACCTGTCTAAGGTGCATTCCGGAAAATTGACAGAGTTCTTGATGTTTCCGTTCTCGAGGAAATCCATGAGCTGTCTGACCGCCATAAACGCGCAGTTTTCTTCGGACTCTTCCGTGGAGGCTCCCAGATGCGGAATGGCGATGACCTTGTCCGTCTTGATGACCTCTTCATCGGGGAAATCCGTCACGTAGCACGCCACGATGCCGTCGGCGATGGCCTTCTTCAGGGAAGGGGTATCCACGAGCCCACCTCTGGCGAAATTCAGGATTACCACGCCTTTCTTCATGACCGCGAATTTATCGGTATTTATGAATCCCTTGGTGTCCTTGTTCTGAGGGACATGTATCGAGATGAAATCGCATTCGGACAGGAGTTTTTCCAGGCTTGGCGCCTTCTTGGTATTGCGGGAAAGCCTCCAGGCCGCCTCGATGGACAGGAATGGATCGTATCCCCAGACTTCCATGCCCAAGCTCTCGGCGGCATTGACCACCATGGTTCCGATGGCTCCCAAACCCACCACTCCGAGCTTCTTGCCCAGAATCTCGGTGCCGCCGAACTTGGATTTGCCCTTTTCAATCAGGTCCGGCACCTTGTCGCCTTCACCCACCAGGCCTTTGGCCCAGGCGATTCCTTCAACCACTTTGCGGGATGCCAGCAGCATGCCGAGGATTACCAACTCCTTCACGCCGTTGGCGTTTGCGCCCGGGGTATTAAAAACTATGATGCCTTTCTCTGAGCATTTGTCGATGGGAATATTGTTGACACCGGCACCGGCGCGAGCAATTGCTTTCAGACTCGACGGCAGGCTCATCTCTTTCATTTCCTTGCTTCTTACAAGCATGCCGTCAGGATCTGGCATATCAGTACGATACTCATACTTCTCAGTAAAAAGTCTGAGCCCGTTTTTCGAAATTTTATTTAACAGATCAATCCGATACATAAAAAAACCTCCTATTCCTTTCTAATGAGACCCAAGTTTCAGAAACGAATCACTATAGGTGCACTAAAACTTGTAGGTTGTAATGAGACTCAAACTTTAAAAGCGAATAACCTAAAGGTCACTATAGGCGCATTCAAGTTTGTTAGTCGAATTATCCAATCCCTATAAATCGGGATTGGAAATTATCCCGCGGCGAAGCTTAGCGGGACGTTATAACAATCCCGCACAGCGGAGGGTATGAATTTCAAAACTTGTTTCGGGGTTCATACCCGTGATTACAGAGTATTCTTATAACATAGAATACCTAATTTTGTGCCACTATCGTCCAAAACAAATTGTCTTTATGGTATTTATGACAAGAACTTCTGTTTTGTGGGACGGAGTATAGAATGAGCGTTTACATGTGTCAAGGGAATCTTGGCTACAAATAGTTTAGTGTAACAGAAATATGAGTTTTATGATTTTATGTGGATACTCACGGATGTCAAAAAAAAGGCTTCCTCTCGGAAGCCCTTTTTTAAATGGTGGGCCGTGGGGGATTTGAACCCCCGGCCAATGGATTAAAAGTCCACTGCTCTACCGCTGAGCTAACAGCCCACTTGATTAAGTTATAACTTTAAGGCGTGACCTATTAACAACTAGTTGCGAATGTGTCAAGTATTTTAACGCATATAATTCTATATAAGATATAAAACTATAATTTGTTAAGAAAAGGATCTTCCAAAACTATAGTCTCTTCTCTTCCCGCTCCTACGGATACCAGCGTAATTTTAGCCTCCGCCAGTTCTTCGAGTCTTTTCAAATATTTCCTGGCATTGGCGGGGAGTTCGTTCATTTCCCGTGCGTAAAGAATATCTTCCTTCCAACCATCTAATTCTTCATAAACTGGCCGACACTCTAAAAGTACGCGTATACTGGCAGGTACGGAGTGAGTAAACGTACCCTCCGCAGATTTATATCCAACGCAGATTTTCAATTTGTCCAAACCGGTTAAAACATCAAGTTTAGTAATAGCCAGGGCTGTAATGCCGGAGACCCTGACCGCCTGCCGTACCAGCACCATATCCAGCCAGCCGCAGCGACGTTTTCTACCTGTTGTTGCACCGAATTCCTGGCCGATCTGTTGCATATGATTTCCAATGTTGTCTTTTAACTCCGTGGGAAAAGGGCCTTCTCCTACTCTGGTTGTGTAAGCCTTGCAAATCCCTACTACTGTATTGATTCTGTTAGGTCCTATTCCGTTGCCGCAGGAAGCATTGCCGGAAACTGTATTGGAAGAAGTCACATAAGGATATGTTCCGTGATCAACATCAAGTTGCGATCCTTGCGCTCCCTCAAAAAGGATCTTCTTTCCCTGTTTTACTTCATGGTCTAAAATTAAAGAAGTATCTGCCACATAAGGCTTGATCTTTTGAGCATAAGTTAAATATTGAGTAGCTATTTCTTCTTCGTCAAGAGGTTTATCTTTATAATAATTTGTCAGAAGGAAATTTTTTTCTTTCAGGCTTTGTTTCAATTTCTCCCGGAATAGNNCCAATGCCTCTGCCCGTCGTGCCGATTTTTTTACCCGAGGATTGAGATTCGCGGGCCTGGTCAATGCTACGGTGGTAGGGCATGATTAAATGAGCTTTCTCGCTGATAAAAAGTTTAGTATGAGGCGGCAAGAGCTTCCCCTGCTGTAATTCTTCTATTTCCTGAAGAAAAACAAGAGGATCAAAAACAACGCCATTACCGATAATGCAAATTTTACGATCATGTAAAATTCCCGAAGGAATTAAATGTAGAACAGTTTTTTTACCGTTGACAACTAGCGTATGTCCCGCATTATTTCCGCCTTGAAAACGAGCAACCACATCGGCTTTTTCGGTGTAAAGGTCAACAATTTTCCCTTTTCCCTCATCGCCCCATTGTGTACCAACAACTGCAACATTGGACATATAATTAATTCCTTTTTATTAGTTTAATGGAAAGCACATGGGCAATTTCCGCAATAATTAAATGTTTTTAACTTTTTCATTAAAAACTTTCTCCAGCTCGGCAAGCGCCGTCTT
>DCVU01000179.1:0-994 GCA_002327415.1 Smithella sp. UBA2180 | reverse complement strand
GCCCAATCCAGAGCGTCCAGATAGTCTTCCACGCAGAGCATTGATGGAGTGTTGATGACGTCACCGTCAAATATGGCTTTGCTGATTTTGTCGCCTTTTTTCAGACGGAAAATCTTGGGCATCGGCCAGGGCGGAGTATAAGACTCCAGACGGGCGACAGCTTTGGGGCTTAAAACCATCATGCCGTGCGCGGCTTCGCCGCCGAGACATTTCTGCCAGGAAAATGTCAGGACATCAACCTTGCTCCAGTCGATCTCATTGGCAAAAGCATAACTGGTGGCATCGCAAAGAGATAACCCCTCACGATTGGCGAGAATCCAATTCCAGTCGGGAATTCTCGCACCGCTGGTTGTGCCGTTGGCGACAAATACCACATCGCTTTTCCAATCCACTTTGGAAAGATCAGGAATCTTGCCATAATCGGCTTTAATAATCGTCGGGTTGAGTTTAAGCTGTTTGTTGACATCCGTTGCCCAGCCTTCGGAAAAACTCTCCCAGACCAATACGGTGACCGGTTTGGGACCCAAAAGTGACCACATGGCGCATTCGAAAGCGCCGGTATCTGACGCCGGAAGAATGCCCACAAGGTAATCTTCCGGAATTTTTAGTATTTTCCGTGTATCGTTGATGGCTTTGACGATTCTCTCTTTGCCCAGTGCGGAACGGTGTGAGCGGCCGACCGGCGCACTCTTCAGCGCGTCGATACTCCACGCTGGCCTCTTACTGCAGGGGCCGGAACTGAAATTAGGGTTTTGCATAATTAACATCCTTAAAATAAATTTTTTAAAGCTGATTGTTCATATCAGTAATAAAACCTTTACTCAAGAAAATTTAGCTTGCTTTTTGGGGATAAGAAACAATTACTGTAGCTTGCTATTATATGTAATTATTCGGAATAAAAAGTGAAATCGTCAAAAACCAACTAATGGACAGAGCTGCCTTCTTTTGAAAATAGTTACTTTTTTCCGTTTATAGCGTTTATAGAGATAACTTT
>DCVU01000141.1 GCA_002327415.1 Smithella sp. UBA2180 | reverse complement strand
AGTGCACTGCCCTTGAAGAAAACCCAAAATGTCAAATTCAGGATGAAAAGGTTGATAACGTATACACGTATAAAAATTATCAACCGACAGGATTGATCCCCATAGCGACGTGTAAGGATTATAACGGTTTTTATTATCACAATATTTGCCGGGATTGGTGGGAAAAGGATCGGACATACCTGTGTCAAGGTGACAGCAAGTTTGATTTTACCGATAGTATGAAGCGGGTAAATGAAGTTTATAAAACCACAAAGGATACAAATGGAATAGCGACATATACTGATTACAGGCAGGACGACAAAACAAAAACATGGCAGACAGAAGGCAATACATTCGATCTGGGAGTAGCCCGAACTCAACCTTACGACACATGCAGCAAAGTTTGTAAAACAAGAAAACTAAAACAGGATACCCAGGCGACACAATCAGGGACAACCTCACAATACAGAAAGGATATAACTACCTATGAATATTATTATAGGCAATGTTACCCGCAGGCGAATGTCTGTCCCGTGGGCGCCGGTGAAGAAATATTAAAAGATTGTCAATGTATTGATGAGTTCGCGGAAACATTCACACTATTGGAATCTCTCAAAGAGGCAGGTGAAGATGCAATATGTTCATCAGGGGCGAAGAAATGAAAAAATATTTTATGGTCGGCGTCATATTACTTATATCGATTGTAGAAGGATATGCAAGCACTTGTGTCAAAGATATTAACGGCGACGGAGTGATCGATGCAAAAACAGAAAAATGGGATTGTCTGGCAACGGAGCCGCCCAAATGCCCGCAGGATATGGTGAATTGCACAACTGCGGGCATAGCACTATCAGGGTCAATAACTTCAAGCCAAACGAATGTTAAAGACAAAATAGGTATAACAAAAGTAAGCGCCGACGATAACGGATCGTCTTTGATTATCGATGGATGGATATGCAGCGATATAGCGTGTTCATCAGGAAACATAGGCTCAATAAAAATTCAAAACGCGACTGTATCCGGGTCTGTCTCGGCGGACAAAATATCGAGAATGGTAGGCAACGCCTCCGATATCGAAATTTTCGGGTGTAATGGTGGAACATCATGTGCGGAAACAATGATCGGGAAGATCAATATAAGCGGAGCATTAATAACCGGATCGGCCGCTGCTGACGCAGGGCTTATATCAATAGCCGCCAATGGCTCAACGCTGTCGGTATCAGGAATGACATGCGGCAATTCCGGATGTTACCAAATAAGCGCAGGCACGTTGTCAATTAAAGGTTTTAATGCGGTATGCCCTGCCGGATCGCAATATTCATGCGTGGATGTAAGTGGAATAAAAAAATGTTCACCGCTGACCTGTAATGACGATACATACGGCGGGAAAGTAAGTGCAGGACAACAAATCTGCGTCAAAGATTTAAATCAAGATGGCAACATTGATTTTAGCACGGAGATGAGCGTATGCCAAAAATACAATAATCAATATTATTGCCCATTACAAGCTCAGGATTGTACAAATCAAACAACAGCGCCGTTATGTCCTGCCGGAGGGAATGTAAATCTATCGACAAAAAAATGTGAAATAAATATTAATAATAACTATAAGTGTCCCGGCACAGGGACAGTCTATGAGGACAAAAGCGAATGTAATTCCAATTGTACCCAAACAGGAACGATAAACGCCACACAAAATTACACCTGCTTAACTAGCGGTACCGTCTATCATGACCAAAGCAGTTGTGCCGCAGGGTGCCCCAACAGAGAAACTACTACACCCATCGTTAATTACACCTGTTCGGGAACCAGTACCCTATGCCAGACGGATGCGGATTGCAGTATTGTGACTCCGAAAAGATGCACTGCCGGAATAAACGGTTATCGATGTTACATAAGAGGTTATTCAACGCGAACGTATCCAAGCCTGAGCGCCTGCACAGCGGCCTGTAAAAAGACCACTTATGGAAGCTGTAACCAGAAAACTTATTCCTGTCCGAACGGTTATACCTATCAAAATAATACCTGCATAAGGTCAGCGAGCGCGAATTGCACCGGGCCTTCTTATACATGTCCGCCTGACTATACTTTGCAAGGGAACATGTGTGTAAAAACAGTAAGCACGGCTTGCATCGGGCCAACCTATACCTGTCCAACCGGCTACAATCAGGGAGCAGGCAATACATGCACGGCAGTTCCGTCTTGTACAGTTGGGACGTTAGATAATGCGACAATGCAATGCGTAACAGGCTATACCTGCCCGCTGGGATCACAATTTAATTGCTTTCCGAATACAGATAAAAACAACGTCATGCGATGCAACAATATATCCTGTATCGACGGATCAACACAAAACCCAAATACAAATACCAGTGATAACTCGACTTATCATGATGACGGACAGAAAGACGCGAATGGAAAGTGTTTAGGAACCATAATGATATTTAACGGGAAACCATTGGAATGCCGTCCTTCGGGAGTGAATACGAATTTCTTTAATTGTTGTGATCAATCGGATGGTAGTTTTTTAATGATTAAAAAGATGTGCGGAGAACCGGATACAGAATGCGTAGCCAAAGCGAGCACGGGCAGTTGTCATTTTATAGGTGATTACTGCAAGCAGGAATGGTGGCTGATCGGATGTGTCCAGAGGGCCAATGTGTTTTGTTGTTTTAATTCTATGCTGGCCAGAATTATCCATGAACAAGGAAGGCCGCAACTACAATCATTTAACGGATGGGGATCGGTGGGAGCGCCGGATTGCCGTGGTTTTACGGAGGAAGAATTTTCCCATATAGATTTTTCAAAAATTGATTTTTCGGAATATATAAATGCCACAAAAACGAAAATGGACAACAAGATGCAAACTATCCAAAATAAATTAACGCAACAAAATAAAAGTAAAATTGAAGAAAAGATTCAATGAGAAAAATAATAACATTCATAACGATAATATTAGCAATTGGTATGCATGGAGAGGCTTTTGCAAAGGATTTAGGAAAGTATGGCGCGACTTATCCCATCATCGAAGAAGATGCAATATCGCAGCTGAAAAAAGCGATTGCCAAGTATGACTGGGAAAAATTTAAAAGTAAGCAAAAAGAAAAAATTAAAAACTTTAAACCGAAAGACCTGGTGGATTTGCCGGTCGCAAAAGAAGACAAAGTATTCAAGGTTGATATGACCGGCGCCATAAAAGAGGACATAATCGGAAGAGATGGGGAAGTTATCTATCCGAAGGGCTATAGATATAACCCTATGGAATATGTGTTTATGAGAAGAATAATTGTTTTTATAAACGGTAAAGATGAAAAACAAATCGAGTGGTATAAAAAATCGCCTTATCCAACGGACATGAGAACAATGCTCTTGATTACGGATGGGTCGTACCTGGATGTAAGAAAAAAACTCAATACATTGACGGTATATTACGCAAACAGGGAAATAATCGAGAGGATGGGCATAAAAGCTGTGCCTTCCGTGGCTGTGCAAAAAGGAACAGAACTGGAAGTGCAGGAATATGCCCTCAAAAAAGAGAAGCAATGAAAAAAACAGCAATCATAGTAGTATTAATAATCCTGTTCATACATCCTTTTAAGGCAAATGCCAAATGTCCGGACGATTCAGCATTAATGGATTTAATTAGTGCTATCTGCTGGGAGTGTATCTTTCCTATGTACATAGCCGGAGTAGCTATAGACGCCGGATCGCACGTAAATGATATAACCGAAAGCGAAGCCATAACGGTATGTGTATGCCCGACAGAGGAGCCTCCGTATGAAAGGGTAGGTATCACAATATCATATTGGCCGGTATCCTATTATGTTGAAGTAGTGAAGGACCCTTATTGCTTTCCGAGTTTTGGTTTGGACATTAACAGCGGTGGTTCAATGTTAGATAGTTTGAAAAAAGGTGGTGGCGCGGAAATGGGTCATGAAGGCAACGAAACTTCGACCTTTGTGCAAGCTCATTTCTGGTATTTTTATATTCTGGGATTGTTGGATGAAGCGCTCGATACGATGTGCATGGAAACGACATCAACAGACCTCGTAGGATTGTCTGAAATAGATCCTTTGTGGCAAGATGATGAATTGGCCGTAATTATTCAACTCGAAGCGTATTTGTTTGCAAATTACGGAGCGCAATTAACATGTATAGCAGACGCTATATCAGCCAATGTTGGATATTCAATATCTCCGCTATTTTGGTGTGTAGGATCGTCGGGGAGCCTGTATCCACTTACCGGACACGCTAATAATGATGATTTATTACAGGCGTATGAATTAATTGTTGGCCGGGCGATATTTAGAATGCATCGCCAGGCAGTTATATGTGACGCTGCCTGTTGGTATTGCCAATGTATGTACACCCCGATATGGATTAAACATCACTATCGCGATCAGATAGCCTGGCCGGTTAATGCCGGATTTTGCACTGCGTTAGGGGCTACCGATATAATGTGGGGGCCGGGTAAGAATCCGCCCGATGTAAGCAGAATGGATAATTTAATATTTTTACTTTACAGGAAAAGAACATGCTGCATGGTTACAGAATAATATTATTAACGGGCATAGTATCAATTGCTTTTGTAATTCAGGCAGAGTCAAAAGAAGCATTTATTGAAATGCCCTCGCCTTGTTATTCGGTTGAAACAATTAAAAATAATCAAGTGTATTTAAAAGAAGATGAAAAAGCCTGTATTCAGGTAATTAATAAAACATTAATTAAGATAGATGACAGTGTGAGTCAGGCAGAGGTATATGTCAAAGGGAAATTATGGAGCACACAAGCGTTAAATAAAAAAGAAATTGATTTAGAAAAAATAGCGGATTCAGTCGAAGAACAAAAAAAGAAATTAGAGGCAGGAGGTATAGAAAATAATAATGCTGAAGCAATAAGAAGAGCCAATAAAGCAGCGCAAATATTCCATTCGGAGCAATATCAAAGCACATTAAATAAAGAAATGGAAAGAATTAAGGCGGATGTATTTAATGTCGGGGAAAAAGAAAATAAAGCAATAATATATCCCGACGCAATCAAAACCCCTGAACACTCCCTCAGTAAAGGAAGTTATTTATACATTTTTATTTCATCGTCAATGCCCAAGAATACAATAAGGGCCTATGCGCAGGATGTAGCATTACTTAAGGAACAAAATATTATTATTGTACTCAGAGGAATGATTGGACAACCGGCCAAACTCAAAGAGACGGCAAAATATATACAAAATATCATTAAGAAAGATCCTGAATGTGAAAGAAAGTGCAAACTATCTAAAGCCAGATTTTCGATAGATCCTAAGCTATTTGAAAAATACAATATAACAGACGTGCCAGTGTTTGTTTATGACTGGAAGGTGAAAACGATGGAACCGGGCGTGGGCAGAGAAACAGGTAATAAAACTGGCAGTGAATATTTAAAGTTAAAAGGTGATGTATCGCTAGAATACGCTCTTGAGATATTCAGAAGAGAAACAAAAGAAAAAGAGCTTGAAAAATTAATCGGGAAATTCAGATTGGAGTATGGCGCTAATAATTAGAATAAACGCAATATTAATTATTTTATGTCTGATAATTTCAGCAGGCAGGCCCGCCCTGGCTGACGATAACGACGTAAATTTTTATAAAGAGAAAAAAACCGGATGGTGGTGGTATCAAGATCCTAAACCGGAAATGAAAAACAAGGAGGAGGAAAAATTCAATCTTAAGCCGGTAAAGATAATGCCTTCGATAGTTAATATACCGGATGAAACACTCTGGAATCTGCACCCGGATCAGTTTCAGGAGTTGCTGTTGGAATTGCAGAAGAAGGCCGTGCAAAATCCCACGGAAAGCACAATGGCTGACTATACGAGAATGTTGGATATGGCCCGGCGTAAATCGGTGATATTTGCCAATGCCAGTGTGCTCTATGTGCAACAACATCCGGAATACGATGTGGCCGCAGCTGATCCGATAACTACTCCAGGCCGGGTAGCGACAACAAAACAAACGGCACAAGATATAGAAGATAAAATTAATTGGGCCGCAGGTAATTATGGAATCATATATTTTTATTCACCGGAATGCCAATATTGCGAAGCGCAGACGCCAATATTAAAATATTTTGTAGATAAATATAAATGGGAAATACAGCCTTACGATACAAAAATAGATTCTAAAGTAGCCGAAACATTCAATGTGACAGTTACGCCAACCATATTAATAGTCGGACGTAAAAACGGTGAATATTTAATTGTTTCTTCAGGAGTAATATCGCTGCCGGATATGGAAGAGCGCATATATCGGGGCATAAGGTTATTAGAGGGCGAAACGAGTGTAGAAAATTATTCAACGTATGATTATCAAAAGGGCGGGGCGTTAGATCCCAGAAGTATATTTAAAAATAAATAGGAATAGCATTATGAAAAACAATAAAATCATATCCGTAATAGTCATATCTTTTATGATGGTTGTGTCACCGTTTCAGTCAAGCAAAGCCGGATGGATAGATGATTGGGTAGATCAAAAAGTATATTCCGGACCTTCCTATATAAAAGGACAGCAAAGGGGATATTATTCCGGCGGGTCTTTTTCGGCGAGATGGCCGGTCAAGAAGGATTATTTATTAACCGTGCAGCCTCCGCGAATTAAAGCGGGCTGTGGCGGGTTGGATATATTTACAGGTGGAATTAGTTTTATGAATTTTGACTACCTGGTAAAAAAACTGGAAAGGATACTTCAATCAGCTCCGGCAGCTGCTTTCGATCTAGCGTTAAATGTATTATGCGAGCCTTGCAGCAAAGCTATTAAATCAATTGAATCTATTGCCAATGGTTTAAACGGCATGTCCTTAGACGAGTGTAAAGCATCTAAGGCAATAGCGGCGTACACCCTGGATAAAACAGGCGCTAGTGATTTTTTAAGCGGTACAGATGAAGATAATGAAGAGCTTGAAAATTATTACTCTGACTATTTAAGCGCACAGGGTTTGCAGGATTCTTATCAAAAGACAAAAGAAGATATAATGGGGCTGGGCGGAGCGTCCGTACCCAATGCAAACGCACAATCATTGGTAGTAGGATGTCCTGATGAAGTAACTGCAATATTCTTCAGGCAAGGATCAATGATTGCAAATCTCAATGAAAAAATAGGTCTTAATGAAAGCCGCGAATATATAGAATTAGTGAGAGGATTTATCGGTGACATAGAGTTGGAAATGGCCGGGCCTCGCGGCGTAGTGATTAATTCCATTCCTCCCTGTTCTGGCAACAAGGAAAAGACTGTAGATAATTTACTAAACGGCGACGTGGAAGCAAGAAGGCTTGCTGATGATCAATGTGTGTCCGTTGGTGATTCCAAGGCGAATTTCACCGAATATGTGAAGCAAATGATTATGGATATTGCAAGCAATTATCAAAACAAAACTCCGTTAACAGCGGCTCAAGTGGCCTTTATAAATTCCAATCCATTATCCATATCATTAGTAATTAAAGGAGCGATAGCATCAAATAATGTTGAAGTAATAGCGTCCAATCTGGCAGACCCGACAGCAAAGGCATTAGCATACCGGATGATGGACGATATGTATCATCGGATATGGTTTATGGTCCAAAGAGGACAATTGATCGCGTCAAACGCACAACCTAAGCCCGGCGTACCGGCTGAGACATGCAGGTTTGAAGTAATTAAACCCCAGATAGATAAACTGACAGCGTTAGGAGATAAAGTAGATAAAACAAGAGAATCTTTAAGGTCAAGTTACTTTACCGCATTATCGGAAATTGAATCTATTTATAATTTAGTAGAAAAATTTCAAAAAGCTAATGTGATTATAACAAAGGATGTCACGGCTCGTTTTGGTAATGCGGTAGCACAAAGGGCCACCGGCAGATAAAATGAAAACTAAAAGCCTTATAAAAATAATCATTATCGCCAGCATCATACTTAAAGCGTCTATAAGTTATGCGCTGGATATGGATTATTATACATGGAACGGTTTTGATATTGAAGTAGAGGCATGGAGAATATTGACCCTTATATTTGCGGATAATGGATATAAGACTTTATTTTTTGCAGTTATTACAATGGGCATCTTTCTTGGAGGTTTTGGGACAATATTTGGTTTAATGAGCGGCACGAAGCAGGGATCGTCGCTTGCCTGGGTCTGGCCTTTGGGATTGGGAGTAGTGTTATATTTGGCATTGATAGTACCGAAGGGAAATCTGACTATATATGATCCTGTGGCTAATAAGTTTCAAACAATCCCGGAAGTGCCGAATGGTCTTGTAGCTGTTGCCGGCATTTTGAATAAAATCGAAAAAGGACTGTCAGATATTATTTCCACGTCGGGAGGGTATCCGCCGGGCGCACAATACGATAATGCCGCAGGGGGAATAGGAATATCAACTATTTTGGCATTTACAGGGCTTAACACGATGGATGCATACTTAAATCAGTCAGTAGATGAGTATGTAAAAGAATGTGTTCTTTTTGAAATGCAACAGCCAACACCGGCAATAACAATGAGCGATTTGGATACAACGAACGACTTATCGGCTGTAATGGGCGCTGCGGCGAATCCTGCTGTATGGGTAACATATTGGGATAGTAGTAATCCCGGAGGAACAACTCTTACGTGCAGTACGGCGTGGACGAATCTCAACAATATTCTTAATCAACCGGCAACGCAAAATCAGTGGGAGAAAAAAGCGTGCTCAAGCGCCGGGTTTAATACAAACGATCCTATAGAGGTGCAAAGATGTGAAAGCATATTAGGCTCCACCATCGAATATTTATATGACAATCCTTCCTTTGGGGCGACATCTTTCATTTTAAATATGGCTTTAGCGCAAAGGCTGGATCAGGTGATTAAAAAACTTAATCCTGAACTGGCGCAAGGATTATTGGCCAATAAACAAGCGTCTCTGGGCGGGGAAGGGGCGACAATAGTCGCGTCTCAGTATATTCCGATAGCAAAAGCCGTCTTTAAAGCCATAATTATAGGTATGATACCTTTTTTAATTTTATTTCTTCCTACAACATTAAGCATTAGAACACTGGGCATTATGACAGGGTTTTTTATTTTCGTCACATGTTGGGGTATTTGTGACGTGATTATCCACAATTTAGTAATGGTCAGGACGTTTAATGAACTGCAAAATATCAGGGATCATGGGATGAGTTATACAGCGGCAACCTTGTGGCCTACCTCAGGACAGCGAGCTTTAAACCTGTATGGAAATATGCGAGCGGGAAGCGTTATGTTCGCAGCTGTAATATCAACGGTAATATGTAAGTTTGGAAATTATGCGTTAACGTCAATAGCTGGTGGAGTATCAGGAATGATTACATCTACCGGCCATCATATTGGGGGAACAATCAGAGAACCGCAGACAGCAGCGGCGTACACCGATTCGCTCAGAGGTTCGATTGCACCGCAGCTGAATGCCCGGCATAATGATTTCGAGTTAGACGCGTTTGCCCGGAGTGCCAAATTTACAGGTACAGCAGCAGGAGATATTACAGCAACGCGAGGATTTGGCGGTGCATCAAAAACAATCGAACAATATCGAACGGGAACGGCTGGCAATACAGTGGATCAGGTAGCAGCGGGGGGTGGAAAATTCGATGCCGGAATGGGCAACGTGATGGATATATCAAGAGGAAGAGCTGCAGGTGGCTTCAAAGGGCAAATAGACAGGCAAGCAGCATCAGAGTATAAAAATCAAAGTCTGCTAGATGGCGCAGAGGTTATACAAAGGCATCAATCAGGTGCAGAACCGGTCATTGGAGATACGGGAACTATTGAAAGCTATAAAGGCGATGTCGGCTCTGAATCGGGTTGGCGAGAAGTAAGTACGCCACATGGAACATGGTTTGTAATGGACGGAATCACGGCGAAGGCAAAATTTTCCAACTTCTCTGCGAATACGGCTCTCAACAATAGATCAGAAATGACCGTATCCGCGTCTTCCGGATTGCAAAATGAAGTTCGTTGGAATCATTTAGCAACAGACAACAAACAATTTTCAAAAGATAATAGAGTGTCCGAAGAGGTGGGAAAATCTGCCGAGAGATACACCTTGCAGGAATACAGTAATCGTATAAGCAATGATGATTCTCTGTCTAAATCAGTAAGAGAATCTGTTGCAAAAACAATCAATGGTACGATGGCCGTGGGATTTCAGGCAGCAGCACCCGGTGGTGTCTCGCCATTTGGTAATTTAATAGGTGGTATGTCAATAGGAAAAACAAAAGCAGACGGAGAAACGAGAGATGTAAGAGTGACTGCGCATGAAGCGGAGATATTGAATAAAGCATGGAGGGAGTCCCAAACGGAAGCAATTAGGAGATCGCTATCGAGCGGGAATTCTAGATCGTGGGCCAACCAGTTGAGTGAAGCAGTTGGATCAGCCGAAACAAAAGGCATGACAAAAATGGCTACCGAAGGCGCATCGCTGAACGAAACACAGAGCCAGGATATATCCTCAAGACTGGTAGATTATGTAAGTGGAAAGTATAATATTTCTAAATCCGATGCGGTGGAAATGATCGATGTAGGATACGCAAACAGAGACAGGGACACGGCGTATGTAGCATCAGGCGTGCTTATGGGCAAAGATCTTCAAAATGAAGTAAATAATACAATGTCTAATATAGAAAGAGATGTAACAGCCAATAGAAAAGATCAAGGAACCATCAATACCTTTGAACAAAACGTTAACAATGCAACAAGAAATGCAGATAATATAGGCACGGTTAATCCGGATAAAGTACCAAAATCAGGTGGAATTAATGAAGGTGCCTATAAAGAAAAAGAAGAAAGAATCAAAGCAGAAAATCAGAAGACACAAGATGAAATGACTCCATACCCCAAGCCGGTACTTGATGCCATAGATAAGACGGCGGAAACGGTTAAAAAATTGGTTAATAAAATACCCCACAAAAAGTGATTCGATGCAATTTGATCCGACAAAAGACAATAAATAAAAAAAGGGCATGAATATGAAGATTCATGCCCTTCAGAGTAAAAGTTATGAAGATTTGTTACATGTCAGTTTTACATAGTATCACCGGTATGATTCCTAAATGTATCATGATAAATATTACCAGGGATATTACGATATTCAGGCCTTCTGAGAAGGGTGAGCACGATTCCGTAGCATTCTTTAACCCTTGCATGAGGCAAGGATTTCCCTTTGTTAAATATTTTAACAAAAAGAGCGATAATACCTATACCCACACAAACTACGACACAAAAAGCAAATGCGTCCATAAAATACTCCATTTTGAACATTTTATATCATAATAACTCAAATAAAAGCAAAATAATTAAAGGGGCAATGAAAATGACGGAAGAGAAAAGAGAAAATAAGCCTGAAAATGAAAAAAAGTTTAATTACCTGGTAATTATTTTATTAAATATTGTTGTAACAACGGCCTCTTTATTTGTTTATCATAACTACATATTAAAGCCTCAACAAAGCCGAAGCATTGTTGGCATTGATATTAAGGGGTTTTTGGAAAAGCAAAAAAGCGGCCTTGTAAACGGTAAAATATCGGAAGAACAATTTAAAGCCAATATGGATAAGCTCGAAGCGATGGTAAATGATCTTGGGAAAAGAAAAGTGGTAGTAATGAGTGATGTGATATTGAGAGGGGCGGAAATCATCGATCTTTCACAATAATAAAATGACCATTTGGAAAAAATATAAGATATTTATAGTAATAATATTAATTGTTATTGCCGGTGCAGCAGTCCCCAATTATTTCGCAGTAACGACCACACCTTCTCTTAAT
The DNA here is from genome assembly GCA_002327415.1 of Smithella sp. UBA2180. GTDB lineage: Bacteria > Desulfobacterota > Syntrophia > Syntrophales > Smithellaceae > Smithella. The sequence continues at coordinate 16,689 of DCVU01000141.1, read as the reverse complement.
AAGAGGATATTTTTCATTATAAAAAGCAAGCAAATAGAAAAATTAAAAACAGGTGATTATGTGATGTTCTCTTTGTTAAAGAGCAAACCGGAAAGCGATCTTCCCCCTAAACTGGTAAGAATGATTAAAGACGACGGTGAGGATTCACAAATAAAAAAAATCGGGTGTGCTGCCGGTGAAGAATTAAAAAATATCGGGAATGAATTTTATTGCAAAAATAAATTAATCGCGAAGGCTAAAGAATATTCGCTAGGCGGGGAAAGATTGAAAAAGTTCGAATTCTCCGGAAAAATTCCAGAAGGCAATATGTTTTTGGTGGGTGATCATGTAGATTCGTACGACTCAAGATATTTTGGGTTTATAAAAGCAAAAGATATCATTGCAACGCTATATCCACTTTTATAAATAGAGTAAGTGAAATGATGATAAGAAATGTTCAAGAGCAAAATCAGTTTGAACCAATCTCGAATATATGTGGCTTTGTGTTATCAAACAAATATATTTTCTTAAAAAACGGTATCTTTAAGATTAATGTATGTAATCGTAAAAATACTAGGATATAAAAGATCAAAGATTTACCCTAGAAATACAGTTTTTTATCAAGGGATAATTTAGTATGGTGTTCTTATAATTGCCACATAATCAGCATTTAATTACCGTTGTGCAGTATACCATTTCTCGCAAGAACGTCCTTCAAGCCTCTATTCTCCATTGCCATGCGAAGGCGCTCGCACTTGTCCCAGGAGCGAAACCAATGCCATGGTAATTCAGGCAACAATGGCTCAATAAGTTTCCATGTGCGCCAATTTAATTGGTTCTTGGATAATGCATCGTGAACATAGGGAAACGCATACGTTGCTAAGTAATTTGCATCCTGTCCAAAGTTATCCAACGCTATTGGCATCAGGAAATAAGACAAGGCTATGGCATCTTGGCCACAAATATCATCTTTAAAGTGATTGAGTAACCGTGCCCAAAGTGCAACATTATCTTGTGAAGCAACTTCACCGCTAGGATCAAGGCTTATCGCTATAAAGGTAAAGGTCTTGGGGCTATTCAGCGAGTGATTTTTCAGCCACTTGATTATTAATCCAGGTTTATTGCGCATTATATTAGACCATTCATTTGTGTCACCTGGTAAGCTTCCATGCTTATCAATAAATGCCAATAGAGATTCTATTAGACGGAAATCAAATTTACTAAAGAGCTCATCACTTATTGAACTTGCGCCTGCCTCAATAAGCGCAGTAATCAATGCAGACGTTTCCAGATCCGATAATTTATCGATCGAAATGGTCTCTAGCAGTGTAAGTTGTTCTGAATGCCCCATTTTCCAAATTTCAGAATTTGCGGTGAGAACCGGTGCAACAGAGGCCAGTGCAAATAGTAGCCCCCTATGTTTATCCGAAATATCTCTGAGATCTTTTGTACTGATTGTAGAGGCAAAACTATTAAGCATTACTTGACCGATTGGCGTTATCTTGTTCTCAATAATATGGGACATTAATGTGATGGCCTTTGGTTTGTCGTCAATAAAGAATTGCACTGCTCGTGCATTTGCATCGACATAACTCGGGTTTAAGATATTGCCGTCATTATAAGTAGCGAGGCCAAATAGCATTTCGTATTCTGAAATACCGAGTATCTTGCTTTCGCATATACCCAAGTGTCGACCTAAAATGCAATGTACTAATTCGGGAAAAGACTCGTTCGCGTCGGGGAAAAGATGATAGAACGAGTTTATCAGGTCTCTCGCTTTCGTCTTGCTTGCAGGTATGGCATGACTCTGATCATATAATATGGTTAATTTACTCAGTAGATTTCTTGTATTACCTCCAAAACATTTTAGAAATTTGCGAAGTGGCGTGCTTGTAGTTTTGGGAATATCTTCAAGTAAGCTATTTATCCATCCCTCTTGATGTTCAGTTGTCAATTTATTTTCCACAAATCGCAAATCTTTCAAGTCCCTTTCGAATTGCCGGCGTTGACTTAAAGGAATAATCTGAAAACTAAATGGCTTACCATTTAATAAGCGCACGGACATTGCACCTGAACAGAAACTGAATTGTTGACGAAGCTTCGGCCACTGTTGTGACCAAATCGCTATTAGTGTGTTTTCAAGAATAAGAGGTTCTTTCGATGTCAGAGCTACCGGATTGTCATTTTCATAACCGTATAGTTCAGAAAGAATAGCTGAGGTTAAGGGATGGCATGCGTTTCTCGATAATTCTACTGTGTTGCCCAATTGTTCATATTTAATCGACTCTGTATAGTCCGTGAAATCCAATTGACTTTTAGGACGTCTAAAGAGCGGGAGGAGTATACGCAAATCTTCAAGTAGGCTAAGTGTTTTGTTTGAAAGAATAAGTGTGTGCGTCCATACACAGCCGGGACGTGACATTTCCGGGGCAAACCAAGTTTTTGAGAAAGCGTACCCTTCTAAATTAGCTAGCGGATATCCGGTCACATACTCCTCGAATCCATCTTGCATGCTAGGGCCAGACATATCACTCAGTACCAGGATGGTTCTATGTGCTTCTTTACTTATTTCAGTCGAACTGGCAAGTAACCTATGTCCATCACTGTAACCGTGAAGAGTTTGTTCTATATCAATTGGGATAATTTGCCCCATAGTTCACAGCACCCATTTCATTGGTAAAGTCAAATCGTGAGAGAGTGTATTTTCATCCTCGGATTGGACTTTGATTCTATCAGTTGGTTTATGAATTTCAGTAGCATATTTGTCAACATTTGGTCTATTGTCTTTACCCACATCGACGCCTGTGGCACTAATCCCAAAAATTCTATAAGAAAATACATCGGTGTTTGCCAAAAGGAATTGATACAGCATAGGTAAATGCTTTTCAAGAAAGACGGAAGGCGTTTCTTTCTGGCTTTCGACCAAATCCCAAGCAGATAGCACTATTGCAACACGAAAAGGTTCGGCAGAACCACGTAAGTATGCGATAAACTGCAGCAACTCTATTGTTTTAACTTGTATGCACGGCATCGTTCGATTCCAGGGTACTGGTTTCTCAGGCATTCCAGCATCTTTATCCAAACCCGGAACATTGCTTTGTCCTTCAAGGATATGTATCACTGGTTCGGCTGCTGCGATGGCGACAGACTTAATCACTTGACCACTATGAATAAAGACGAGGCAGCCAGTCGCTTTGGCTACGAGGTCGGCAAAATCACTAAAGCAATGTCTTTCCTCAAATTGCTGATCGAATCTCTCTCCGGATAAATCTGGGAAAGATAAGCCTAAAACTTTTCCACTAATCGAATCTTGTATTTCAAAGAAGATCGCCTTCTCTGAGGAAAGTTTTGTACGTTCCACCTCTTCATATCCTAGCCATTGGTTTTGTATCATGTTTAGATAAGTATCGTTACCCTCAAGTTTATGCAAACACAGGCCTGTATTTAGTTCATCCGGCTGATTTATGACATACCATAGTGCGGCTAAGTATGTCGTTTTTCCGGCTTTGGGGTAACCGGCAATCAAGAGTTCTGGATTTCCGTTTGTTGTCATCATATTCTCACATCGTCATGGGTTAATGTAAACTTGTCAATAGCACGGATGCGGGGGTACACTTTCACCTCTTCTATTTTTTTTATTCTAGAAGAAGGATAGCATTCCACCCATCTATTCAAAAGGGCATCAATACCATAGCCTAAATTCAGCTCACTATTATTCAACGCATCAGGTCTGGCAGCGATATCGCTAATGCTCAATTTCGAAACCCGCGAACTGAAAAGTTTTTGGAACTTGCTTACCTTAATATCTTCTATGTAGGTCTTCAACGCTCCGTCTTCTCTCTCCGCAGCAGCAACAATGTCCAGTTTTGTAAAAAGAATATCTACAAAAGAATGCTTTCCAAGTATTTCCATATCAAGAAGTCTTCTGATAATCATCACGCCATCGCTGATCTCCTTCCCTCGGGTGAGGGCATTACTAAGTTTTTCTCCATCTAAACACAGTGCGAAATGATCACAACGCAATAAAATAGGGTGTCTTTGGCATTCATCGCTTGAATCCCGTATATCATCAAATATCTCCCCCGTGATATCGGTAAACAGTATATCATGTTTTTTATTGGTATTTGTGTTTTGGACTTCAAGGTGCAGCAATCTGAAATCCGATGTGTACTTGGTCCTTTCCGTTTCAGGATTTGTCCGGTTGGATGCTATCCGCGAATCATGGCAAATCCTTTCAAACTCAAGGAGTGTTTTCGAGCCAGCAAAGCGGTAATCCGCAAATAGGCCTGAGTAAAATTTCTCGTATATAGTTCCTAAGAGAGTTGATTTACCAGATTTAACACCGCCAGCAATAATAATGAGACGCGTTGGGCGTTGCTGTGTTATAAGCCGTGCTGTTAAGGGTGTAAATGCCTCACCCCAGGGGAAGTCGATAATGGTTGCAACTTCCTGTTGTGTTTCTTCCGCAACTGAAGAAACACTATCCATGAGCGCCGTAGGCGCTGATCCCTGCCCTGCCTCTCCTTGTTCTGCCATTGTTCACTCCTTAACGTCTACATACTGTAGTATAAGGCTCTCTAAATAAAACTGGTATGCGAGCTCAGTACTAGAGAACACACTATCCGATTTCAAATGATCGATCTTCTTGATAAATGCTTTATCCCAGTCGGCCACGCCAAGGTCTACCGCAATTGCAATAGCAACATGAAGCGGAAATACGCAAGGGAATGCGCAAGCAGTCGTCCGATCGCTTTCAGCAATGCTTGCTCGCCACTCCGGTGTAAGTGCATTTACAGCCTCTGATATTTTGAAATGTGAACAGTCATTTCCCTTTTGTGGACACTGTATAGCTTTGGCGAGAATGGCTTTTACTGAAGTAGGGCCAGGTAGATTTGTAATCAAGTTAGCTAATTCTTTGCCCACAATGATTGGCAGTGCCTTTTTATCAATCTCTGTAAATGCCATTTTTAAATTATCGCTATGACCAGCGAACAGCCACCAAAGAACATTACATTCTTCTGCAAGTGTTTCTATTCTGCATTGCGCTTGTGCAACAAACCCCTGACTTTTTTTGGCTAATTCAATGAGCATTGTTTCTGTTTTTAACAAACCGTCAATAAGCGGTGTGACCAATTGGACCTGCTGCAAGTTGTTCGCCGCAGCCTGCGTTTTCAGCGCCTGTAATGCAGCATCCAATTGTGGGCCGTATGATGGCATATCATTGTACTGAAAATCCGCCCGCAACCCATAAGACGCTTGAGCGAGTGCGTTCGCAGCATCCCTCGTAACATCTACAAAAGGGGGTTCTGCGGATGGAATAGCGAATGAACTACTTATTGTACCTGCCGCAGCAATTAGTGCGAAATCCTCCGACTTTAAAAAGATCTCTGCTAAACATGCACCGGCAAGAACTCTTAATTCGTTCTGGTTGTTGCGCATAGGAAAAGTAGTATCCGTATTGTAGAAATATTGGACAAATTTCTCAGCATACTGTGGATAGCAGTGACCGCTATGATTAAGTGTGCAAACAAGTGCTAGAAGCTCTTTGTCATTGATGTCTTTTACTATCGTTTCTACTGCTGCCCATCGTTTTTCCAACAACTCGGGTGTTGGGACAAGGCCTATTTCTCGATACCAATCAGAAAAATGTTTGTGCATTACTTATCTCCTTTCTTTTTGTCGTACGTGGATATAACCTTAGTAATAAGCTCTTGTAACTTACCTTGGGTTTGTGCCCGTTCGCAGAACCGCCCGACAAGGTCACTCTCCGACACCCCCGCATCCTCGTCTTGGAAGAGTTCGAGTTTAGCTCCAATTGAAACAATCTCATGAAAAGGAAGGCTGAGAAACTTATATGTGAATTCTCTAGATCCAGTTGTTTGGGAAGGTTTGCTGGAATCCCCTCTTACGGTTTTCATCAGACATGATTGATCTTCCATTTTAACTGCCTCTTTAGCCAAACAATTCTGTGCTTGTGGCGGATACCAAACTTCAAGAGGAATTGTATACTCACGGTATTCTTTGCCGTCTTTGCTCCAATCCGTTTGGAAAGAGGGTGATTTTCCACCCCACACGCGGGAATAAACATATACCTTCAGGCTGCGATTAGCCTCTTTTCCTTCAATTTCAAAAGAAATGACGTTGTATCGTGGTTGCCACTTACAATCGCGTTCCGGGTGCACAGCTCCGGCCACGATGAATAATGTTTTATTTCCTTCGACTTCTTGTAGGACGATCCACTCCTTATGTTTATGCCCAAATAATGCAACCCGTGCTCTTGAGTTCAGGTATGGCACTATATTATCATGGTCATGTAACCAATCGAGTGGATGATGGCATAATGTGACATATGTCTTGGACGGATCTTCTGTGGGAATAAGGACTTGTGGACGTCCAAGCACAAGTTTCGCGGTGTTTACGTCATCCATAGCATCTGAAACAATAGTTGATGTCATGCCCCAAAAGCATAAATCGGACCCATCATTCAACTTCATCTCATTCAACTTCATCCCCGAGCTTTCCCAGAAAGGTTTCTCCGGTGTGATATTACATTCATATTTTGAGGCGAATTTAATGTAATTGGCAATCGGATTGAATAAAATCGACTTGTACGTTTCATCACGCAAAGTTGCGATTATTTCATTATCAAGTTCAGAAATCTTCTTTTCCCGAAGTATCTTATGAATGTCGCTAAGTGGCTTGCTGTTTTTGACCTTATTCCTTTCAACATCATGATTGCCTGGCACAACCCACACTTGTGATTCATCACAACCAATCATTGCACATAGTCCGTCCAACCATTTTTGTGCCCGTTCGTATTCACACGCTTCGCCAGAATACGCTATATCCCCTGTAACGAGAACACCATTGAATGCGCCTAATTTTGGTTTTAATTCATTTTTTATATCTCTTTGAAGTTGGTCGCGAAGATCACGATTCATCTCTAGCCTGTCTTGTTTCTCTGCATCAAAATGAATATCTGACAGGTGTAGGAACGTTAATTTATCAGCCATTCACAGAATACCCTTTTGAGAAGACATTTTTCTTTTATTCCTAAGTATAAGAAGAAAGGCCTTATATGTCAATTACAATAATCATTACAATAATCATAAAGGGCAATATTTCGTTGACATATAACGTAGCTCTGCTTATACTGCATCCGCCCGAAAGCAATATGTTATCAGAAAAATTTTCGTTTACAAAAAGTATGATTAAAGTTTCCTTTGCTTTAATTTATTGAGATACATTAATACATAAACTTCTCCACATAAAGCCGGAATATGACAACAGACCTTACATTCATTACAAACGAAAAAGGGAAACACTTAAAAGAACGGTTTGAGGTATTGATAAAGGACTCTAAGCTGTTCGATTGCCTTGTCGGTTATTTTTATACAAGTGGCTTTCATGCAATTTATAGTTCACTGGAAAATACGGAAAAAATCAGAATTCTTATCGGTATCAGCACAAACAAGCAAACTCATGATTTATTGAATACTGCCAAACAGGATCAACAACAATCACTAGAATTTTCTCATGCCGAAACGAAAAAAGAAATTGAAGGCCTGATTGAAAAAGAGATGGAGGAATCCGAAGATAATCGGAACGTGGAGCAAGGCATTACAAAATTCATCGAATGGATTCATAATAAAAAGCTGGAAATCAGAGCTTATCCTTCCCAAAATATACACGCCAAACTCTACATCATGAGTTTTAAAGAGGGCGACCGCGATGTAGGCCGCGTTATTACTGGTTCCAGTAATTTAACTCAGGCGGGATTAGTTGATAATCTCGAATTCAACGTTGAATTAAAAAATAGCGCCGACCATGAATTCGCTAGAAAAAAATTTGAAGATCTCTGGAAAGATTCTGTTGATGTCAGCGAAAAATATATCCAGACAATTGACGATAAAACATGGTTGAATCAAAACGTAACGCCCTATCAGTTGTATCTGAAGCTTTTGTATGAGTATTTCAAAGACGAGTTAAGCCAGTCTGACGAAATATTTGCCAAGTATCTGCCGGAGGAATTTAAGAAACTGGAATATCAGGAACAGGCAGTATTAAACGCAAAGAAGATACTTGAGGAATATGGCGGCGTCTTTGTCTCCGACGTTGTCGGCCTGGGGAAAACCTATATTGCCACTCTGCTGGCCGGACAAATAGATGGCAGGACTCTGGTCATAGCTCCGCCGATGCTTCTGCAAAAAGATAATCCTGGTTCGTGGAGAAACGCCTTCTCCGATTTCAGAATACATGCCGATTTTGAGTCCATTGGAAAACTGGATGATATCTTAGACCGCGGAACAGAAAAATACAGAAATATCATCATTGATGAAGCCCATCGCTTCCGCACAGAAACAAACATGACTTATGAAAAACTGGCAGAAATATGTCGTGGGAAAAGAATTATTCTTATTACTGCTACACCTTATAACAATTCACCCAAAGATATTTTAAGCCAAATTAAACTATTTCAGAAATCAAAGAAAAGCACTATTCCCAACTTGCCCGATCTGGAAGCTTTTTTTAATGGTCTGGATAGAAGGTTGAAGAATCTTGATCGCCAGCGTGACCATGCCCAATATATTCAAACAGTAAAAGATAATGCCTTGGAAATTAGGGAAAAGGTTCTTAAATATTTGATGGTGCGTCGCACCCGGACAGAAATTGCCAAATATTTTGCCTCTGATTTAAAGAAGCAAAACTTAAAATTTCCTGATGTCGAAAATCCTGAACCACTGTTCTACGAATTAGATGAAACGGAAGATGAAGTCTTCAACAAAACCATTGAATTGATCTCGAAGCGATTCAAATACGCCCGTTATATGCCCATGCTGTATTATACGGGCAAGGTTGATCAGCTGGAGGAGCAATCCCAGAAAAACATGGGCAAGTTCATGAAGATTCTGCTGGTCAAAAGGCTGGAGAGCAGTTTCTTTGCTTTTAAAAATTCCGTGGACAGGTTCATTTATTCTTATGAAATGTTTATCAGGGAATTTGAAAAAGGTAATGTTTATGTCAGTAAAAAGCACACCAACAAGATATTTGAGTTGCTGGAAAATGACGATGACGCGGCAATTCAAAAACTCATAGATGAAGAGAAAGCTGTAAAATACAGCTCTGAAGAATTCCGCGCCGATAAAGAAAGGGACTTTTTCGCTGACTTAAAAAGCGATTTAGAAATATTGCGCCAAATTAAAATATTATGGCAAAAAATAAACAGAGATCCGAAGCTGATCAAGTTTATTCAACAACTCGCGCAAAATAAAATTCTTAAAGAAAATAAACTCATCATTTTTACTGAATCAAAAGAGACCGCTGAATACCTATCAAAAAACATTAATGAGAAGTTTCCCCAATCCGCTCTTTGCTATACCGGAGGATCAGGTGAATCTATCCGTGATGTTGTTATTAAAAACTTCGATGATAAGGCACGCCATCCCGAAAATGATTACCGCATTCTGGTTTCCACTGAAGTTCTTTCCGAAGGCGTCAACCTGCACCGCTCTAATGTCGTTATAAACTATGACATTCCATGGAATCCTACACGGATGATGCAGCGTGTTGGTCGGATTAACCGCTTAGATACAAAATTCGACAAGATTTACACTTTTAATTTCTTCCCGTCACAGCAGGGCAATGACGAAATTAAACTGAGAGAATCGGCGGAAGCAAAGATTAATGCATTCCTGACTTTGCTGGGCGGCGATTCGTCACTTTTAACTGAAGGCGAACCAGTTGGCTCGCACGAATTATTCAATCGTTTAATATCAAAGAAAACACTTACCGGTGAAGACGAAAACGAGGAAAGCGAACTTAAATATCTGCAAGTTATTAAAGACCTTCGTGATAAGGAACCTGATTTATTTGAGATCATAAAACGCTTACCGAAAAAAGCCCGCACGGCAAAGATAGACAATGAGCATAAAGAATCACTGATTACTTATTTCCGGCGGGGCAAGCTTCAGAAATTTTTTATAGCCAAGAATAAAAACGAAGCACAGGAGCTTGATTTTCTATCCGCTGCCGGAATTATCGAAAGTGGCGCAAATGAAAATAAACAAAAACTGCCGGAAATGTTTTACGATATGCTGGATAAAAACAAAGAAGCGTTTATTTTCGCCACAACGGAAGAAATGATGGAACTGCAAAGCAAACGTGGCAGAGACAGTGCCGTTCAGATTCTTGGAATTCTAAAGGCAACTTTAAAGAATACCAAGCAGTTTACTGATGATCAGGAATTATATATTAAAAAAGTTCTAAGCCAACTCAAGGAAGGTGGTCTTCCTAAACAGACGACTAAAGAAACTCTGGCTGCACTCAATAAATTAAAAACGGAATGGGCCAATCCATTTAAGATATTGGCGACACTTCAAATGCACATACCAGAACGGCTTTTGGAAGCGCACTATGCGGAGCAGAATCCGCAAGTAATGGGTAAGCGAGAAGTCATTTTGTCCATGTATCTAACAGGCGGTAATTAGGATGGACAAACAACAAGCAAAAAATATTATTGAAGAAACATTTGAAAAACCTTTCGATAAAAACAGGTTTATCAATTTTATCAAAAACCTCCTTAATAGTATTGAAGAAGCCCCTTTCGCGTATCATGGACAATTACTGCCTGAAGCTTACAGACAATATATAAGCACTCTTGAAAGGATAGGTAAATTTAATGATGGTGAAAACAGAATTGATATTCTTGTCATAAAGCTCCAGAGAGAAACTTCCCTTGAACGTGCTCGTACGAATCAACGCAATTTTGTTGCTGGTTATTTACAGGGAAAATACGGCAGTTCAAATGAAAAAGAAGCAGCTTTAGTTGCGTTTGTTTCCCCCGATAACGCGGATTGGCGCTTTTCACTTGTCAAAATGGATCACACGTTTAAACAGACTCCATCCGGAAAAATGAAAGTGAAAAAAGACTTTACCCCAGCTCGGCGTTGGTCATTTTTAGTGGGTGTCAGCGAAAAAAGCCATACTGCACAGAGACGACTAGTCGACATCCTGGCAAATGATGAAGAGTCGCCAACCCTTGCCAAATTGGAAGAAGCATTTAATATTGAAAGCGTCACCAAAGAATTTTTCATCGAATACCGCAATTTGTTTCTCAGTGTCAAAGAAGCGCTGGATGCAATAATTGCCAAGAATGCAACTATTAAAAATAACTTTGAAGAAAACGGCGTCAACACCGTTGATTTTGCTAAGAAGCTTTTAGGCCAGATTATCTTTCTTTACTTCCTGCAAAAGAAAGGCTGGTTTGGCGTAGAAAGAGACACAGCTTGGGGTACGGGTTCAAAACAGTTTTTGCGAGAACTCTTTCAGAAAAAGCACGGTGGATACAATAATTTTTTCAATGACATTTTAGAACCTCTCTTTTATGATGCGCTATCAAGAGATCGCTCTGATATTGACCATTGGAACGATCATTTTAAATGTAAAATTCCTTTTTTAAATGGTGGGTTGTTCGATCCCATGAATAACTATGATTGGGTGCATACCGATATTCTCATACCTAATGAACTCTTTTCAAATGCGAAAGCAACAAAAGAAGGCGACATCGGAGATGGCATTCTTGATGTCTTTGACCGTTATAACTTTACCGTCAAAGAAGACGAGCCGCTGGAAAAGGAAGTTGCTATTGACCCGGAACTACTCGGCAAAGCCTATGAAAAATTTAACGCTATTCGCCCGGATAATTTTGAAGAATATAGAAAAGCGCTAAAGAGCGGTAAGAAAGGTGAAGAAAATAAATTCAACAAGCAGTTTGGTGTTTACTACACGCCGCGTGAAATTGTTCATTACATGTGCCAGCAAAGCCTGATCAACTATCTTTCTGTACAATTCAATGGTGGTGCGGTCATCTATGAAAAGCCCGGAGACGGGCAAATGGACTTGTTGGGTAATGATGGTAAAGAAGGTCAACTCGACCTGACGATTGATTACACAGAAAAACCAGTTATCTCGAAAGAAGACATTGAAATACTGATTCATTCAGGCGAACGCTTGAGTGAAAACGAGGAAATGGCATTAATCAAACAACAAAGAATTAACGAAGGGCATCAGAAAACATCTGATTACAAATTGAAGCTTCCTGAAAGTATCCATAAAAACGCCAAACAAATAGACGAGAAGCTGTCCTCAATAAAAGTCTGCGACCCAGCAATTGGCAGTGGTGCATTTCCAGTCGGCATGATGGGTGAAATTATCAGGGCAAGAAATGTTCTGAGCAATTTTATTAAGGATACTGATAGAACGATATATAACTTTAAGCGCGAATGTATCGAAAATTCTCTTTATGGTGTTGATATAGACACTGGCGCGGTGGAAATTGCAAAACTACGGCTATGGCTTTCACTAGTTGTGGATGAAGACGATATCAAAAATATCAAACCACTGCCGAACTTGGATTATAAGATTGTTTGCGGAAATTCATTAACGGGTGTTGAAAAAAATCTCTTTAATGAAAAGCTATTCACTAAGTTGGAAGAAGTAAAACCATTTTATTTTAATGAAACAAATCCGACAAAGAAACAAGTCTATAAAAAGCAGATTGATGGACTTATAAGTAAAATTACAAATGGGCATTCCGATTTCGACTTTGAGGTTTATTTTTCCGAAGTGTTTCATAAGACAGGTGGCTTTGATGTAATTATGGCAAATCCGCCATATTTACGTGAAAGAGACAATAAAAACGTTTTTGAAATAGTAAACAAATCACCTTTTGGAAAGAAATATCATCAAGGGAAAATGGATTACTGGTTTTATTTCTTACACAAGGCAATCGATCTTGCAAAACAAGATGCTATTATTTCTTATATAACGTCTCGTTATTGGTTAAATAGCAGTGGTGCAAAAAAATTGATTAACAGAGTAGCCAAAGACTTATCGTTTATTGTTTTTGTTGATATCGGTAAATTAAAAGTATTTGAAGAAGTTGCTGGGCATCACATGGTGGCTGTCTACAGAAAATCAAAGACTATTGATAAATTTATTTACAAGAAATTAGAAAATAATATTTCTGACATTGAAAAAAATGAAAATACGGAAAATGTTTCAATAAAACTATTATCGAATAAATCTGTTTTTAAAAATAATGAAATATTAGTAGAAAATAGTTTGCAATGTTTAAACAATACTGTTCCATTAGGCGATATCATAGATACATCCATAGGTGTCCAAGAATCACCTGATAAAATAACTAATAAACACATTGCAAAGTCTAAGCGTAAAGATTTAGTCGCTGGAGATGGTGTCTTTGTATTAAATGCAAAAGAATTTAAGTTGTTAAATCCCAATAAATCTGAATTAAAAGTTTTTACAAAATATTTAGATCCAAATGATGTTTTTAGTTACGGTTATAATTGGTCCAATAAATATTTAATCTATTCAGATAAATTTATTAAATATGAGATAAAAACAAACAAAGAATATTCTAATATAAAAAAGCATCTTGATAACTATAAGGAATTTATTACTTCCTCAAACAAACCATATGGTTTGCACAGGCCACGTGAAATAAAATATTTTACAAATCCAAAAATTATATTCAAAGGTATGTTTGTCAAAAACTCATTTGCTTATGATGAAAATAAATATTTTGTGGGGTTTTCGTTTTCATTATTAATCCAAAAAAATAAAAATTATGACTTAAAATACATCTTATCAATACTTAATTCAAAATTCGCTCTTGATTGGTTTTACAAGAATGGGAAAAAGAGGGGTGCTGGTGTTGATATAGGCGTGGAAAAATTGCGGCTTTTCCCAATAAAAATAGCAATCGAAAAAGAACAAAAACATTTCATTAATCTAGTCGATAAAATCCTCTTCCTAACCCAAGCAGACGACTACCCGCAAAACAAAACCAAGCAGGCTAAGGTCAAGGAATACGAAAAAGAAATTGATCAGATGGTTTATAAACTCTACGATCTAACGGAAGAAGAAATAAATATTATTGAGGGTGAAAAGAAATAGACCCCAAAGAAGGATTAAAATGTTTTTATCAGAACTTAAAATTTGGAACTTTAGAAAATACGGTTCGGGTGAAAATGGTGTTCCCGGATTACATATATATCTTAACAAGGGGTTAAATTTACTTGTTGGCGAAAACGATTCAGGAAAAACGGCTATAATTGACGCGATAAAATATATTCTACAAACGCAAAGTCATGATTACCAAAGATTTGACGAAGAAGACTTTTTTTTATCACCGGGGAAAAAACCGACTGATGCCAATAGAGCAAAATCTCTAAAAATTGAATGTATATTTCGTGGCTTTGATGCTGATAATAATGAAGCGGCTAATTTTATTGAATGGCATGGTATTGAAAAAGATTGTAAAGGTAAAGACCACTATCTGTTAAAAGTAATTCTGACTGCTGAACGTAAAGACAGAAAAATTACTTATGACGTTAAGGCTGGTCCAGACGACGAAGGTAATCAACTGGATGGCGCTGCGAGGGATTTCCTAAGAGTAACCTACCTTAAACCTTTAAGAGATGCAGAAAGTGAACTGATCCCTGGAAAAAGGTCACGATTAGCTCAAATACTAAAAAGTCATGAGGCTTTTTCTTCTATTCCAGAATCAGAACATACAATTACCAAAATTGCTGAAAGTGCTAATGAGCAAATTGAGGGTTACTTCAAAGGAAAAGGCGAAAAAAATATTGATATTCCAGACCAGTCTGGGAAAAACTTACTATCAGATATAAACAATTATTTGAGAGAGTTCTTCACCGAAAAAGAGATTAACAAAATTGCTAAATTCACAATTTCAGGTCAAAGTTTATCGGGTATTTTAGAAAAACTGATTCTTAATTTGACTGAAGAAAATTCTGGGTTAGGTTCTTATAACCGTTTATACATTGCTGCAGAATTACTGCTCTTAAAACGTATTAACTATTATGGCTTGAAATTGTCACTGATTGAAGAAGTAGAGGCTCATTTACATCCGCAAGCTCAATTGAGATTAATCGAGTATCTACAGAATGAAATAGCGGATAAATCCGGCGTTCAATTAATAATGACAACACATAGCCCAAATTTGGCTTCAAAAGTTAAACTTGATAATATTGTAATTTGTAAGGGTGATAAAGCGTTTGCGATGGGAAGTGATTTTACCGAATTAGAAAAAGGAGATTATTTATTTTTAGAACGGTTCTTGGATGTTACGAAAGCTAATTTATTCTTTGCGCAAGGTGTTATTTTGGTTGAAGGCGATGCCGAAAATATTTTGATCCCGATTATTGCAGATTTGCTTGGCAAGCCTCTAACTAAGCATGGTGTATCGGTCGTAAATGTTCAGAGCACGGCCTTTTTGAGATATTCAAGAATATTCAAAAGAAAATCAGGTGAAAGCATGGGCGTTAAAGTCGCTGTCGTAACTGATAACGACATCAAACCCAATTCAGGGCTTACAGAAGAGCAGATTAGAGAGAAAAGAACCGAGAAGGAAACAAAATACAATGGACAAGATGTAAAGACTTTCATTTCACCGGTTTGGACTTTGGAATATGATATTTCGTTGAGCGGTCTAAAGAAAGAATTATACACTGCTATATTACATGCAGAGAAGATCCAAAACAGTAATACTTATGGTTTAACATGTGAAAAAATCGTAGAAGTATACAATAAAGTCGAGAGTGATTTCGCGTCTTGGAATTCAGATAGTAAAACGGACCAAGAAATTGCAAAGGCTATTTATGAAGATTATATGCTGGAGAAAAAAATATCCAAGCCCATTGTTGCTCAGTGTTTTGCGTCTTTGCTTAAAGGATGTGATGGTATTAAAGAGCGAATTGAGGTTGATGAAAAATTACAGTACATCGTGAATGCAATTAAACATGTTACGGAATGACCCGTGAGTATAATCATTACCAATGAAGATATTACTTGGGCGGAAAGTATTCTTTTGCCGACCGGAGAACATTTCGATGAAGAACAACAGGCAGTAATTAAATCTTTTGAAACCAAAGATATTATTGCGTGTCCTGGAAGTGGCAAAACAACCGCTTTGATTGCCAAATTATTGATTCTGTCTAAACGAATGCCGCTTGAAAATAATAGAGGTGTTTGTGTATTAACTCACACGAATGTGGCTATAAATGAAATAAAAAGTCATGCTTCTTTGACTTTTCAAAAACTCTTTAAATACCCAAATCACTTTGGAACAATTCAAAGTTTTGTGGATAAATTTCTTGCGATACCTGCGTATGTACTAAAATTTAAGAAAAGACCAATGTATATTGATAATGAGGTTTTTAATTCGGTTATCAAGAAAAGCTACAACACCTTATATACTGCAAGGACATGGCTTGATAACAGGAGAGAGGGAGGATTGGAATATCTTAAGCGTTTACGTTTCAATAAAAACGACTTTTGTATTTCCCCCCAAATTAATGAGCAAGCATTTATTGGTCTTCATACATCAACCTACAGAGAAATCAATAATTTAAAACTGCGCATTCTTGATTGGGGTTTTTTGTGTTACGAAGATGCCTATTCACTAGCATTTGAATATCTTAGAGAACATCCAGGGATTCGGGAACTTATCTCAAAAAGATTTGCCTATGTTTTTATTGATGAAATGCAGGATTCAAGTACAACTCAATCTGAACTTTTGAATAATATCTTCGATGAACGTGTTATTATCCAAAAAATAGGTGATTTAAATCAATCAATATTTGTGGAAAATCCGCTCCATGTCGG
>DCVU01000027.1 GCA_002327415.1 Smithella sp. UBA2180 | reverse complement strand
AGCTTGGTTCTATTGAAAGACGGCCAAATTAATGCCTCTCAATATTTTGCCAAAAAACTCCTGGCAAAAGATGCAGACTCACTGCCTGCCCTCGCCATCATGGCCGAGACCTGCCGCATAAAAAATAATTACGCCGGCGCCATCTCTTACTGGAAATCTGTCCGGTCGCTTTCTCCACAAAATGCTCTTTCTAATCTCGCGCTTATTGAATTGTACAGGAAAATTAATTATACAGAAAAACTTGAGCAGGAAATCCGCCTCTTGTTTTATTTGCAGGGTTCTTTAACATTAAATGAATATATTAAAAAATTAACGAAGGATGAGAATTTAATTATATACGTTCCCAAGATTGATAATTATTCATTTATCACCAGACAATTCTGTCACATTAATTAGAAAATGAACAAAGAAAATAGCGTGACTAAGTCACGCTATTTTCTTGAAAACATATTTTTTAGCTTTTACATACCCGGATAATACCACGTTCCAGTTACGGCAGTTGTCGGAGCCACACCCTTCACACTGTTTACAGTTATACCAATACCAGAGGCAGCCGTCGCCGCTGAAATATTATAATCAGGGCCAAGATAGGGGGTAGTTGTTATTGAATTAAGTACAGCTGTTACTGTAGTTGTTCCAGCATTTGTCAACATTTGTGAAGCATAAAAATTACTGCATTGTGCTTTAACTTCCGCAATTGCCGTCTGTGCGGCCTGAATTCTTGATTGATCCATCATACTGATGTACTTCGGAATAGCTACCGCAGCTAAAATTCCCAAAATAACCAATACTGCAATAATTTCAATCAACGTAAAACCTTTTTCATTTCTTAACATTCTTTTCTCCTTTCTTAATTAGTTAATCGTAAATCTTTTTTTTAATTCCCTCATTTTTCTACTTATCTCTCCCTTAATCTTCTGCAAAATACTTTTATCTTACGAACCCGGATAATACCACGTTCCTGTTACGGCAGTTGTCGGAGCCACACCCTTCACACTGTTTACAGTTATACCAATACCAGAGGCAGCCGTCGCCGCTGAAATATTATAATCAGGACCAAGATAGGGGGTTGTTGTTATTGAATCCAGAACTTTCTGCTTTGTAGTTGTTCCAGCATTTGTCAACATTTGCGAAGCATAAAAATTACTGCACTGCGCTTTTACTTCCATAATTGCCGTCTGTGCAGCTTGCGTTCTTGATTGATCCATCATACTGATGTACTTCGGGATAGCTACCGCAGCTAAAATTCCCAAAATAACCAGCACCGCAATGATCTCAATTAATGTAAAACCTTTTTCATTTATTAACATTTCAACCTTCTTTCTTTTTATAGCAAACAATTAAATAGCACAGCAAGGATCATGCCATTATTTAGGACTATAAATATTTTTTCTCATCTAACACTATACTTTTTCAAGGTTTTAATTAATATAACTTTTCTGTTTTATCAACCTCTATCTTTTCCAAAAAACCTTTACCGGTTTACCGGTAAATTGCATTTTTTGGTGAATTATCTACAATTATTGTAGATCTCTGAAGGTGTTTATTTCAATATTATACTTCTTAATTCTATGCCAAAGGCTTCTTTGATTTATTCCTAAAATACCTGCTGCCTTTATTTGAATTCCTCTTGTTTTTCTCAAAGCGGCAATAATCATCTCTTTTTCCATTAATTCGAGCTTAGCGTCAAGAGCCATGTCATCATTTAAATTTTTTACCACATTTCGTGAATTTTTCGTCAATAGTGCTTCCGGTAAATGATGTAATTCAATGATACCGTTTTCACTCAATATAGAAGCTTGCTCTAAAATATTTCTCAGCTCTCTGATATTTCCCGGCCAGGAATAACCAATTAATTCCTGCAGCGCTGAAGTGGACAACTTTGCCGGTTTGGGCAAAGACGCTAGGAAGTAATTTGCTATTAAAGGAATATCCTCTTTTCTCTCTCTGAGTGCTGGAAGGGATATTGAAAAAACATTTAAACGGAAATAAAGGTCTTCTCTAAATGTTCCCTTCTTAATCATTTCGGGCAATTTTTTATTCGTTGCCGCAATAAAACGGATGTCCACTCGAATAAGTTTTGTTCCACCTACTCTTTCAAATTCTTTTTCCTGTAAAACACGCAATAGTTTCGCCTGCGTAGCTAAGGGCATGTCCCCGATTTCATCCAGAAAAACAGTGCCGTTGTCGGCTATTTCAAACTTTCCTTTTTTTTGTTCGGTGGCGCCGGTAAATGAACCCTTCTCGTGGCCAAAAAGTTCGCTCTCGAGCAATCCTTCCGGAATGGCCACACAATTAATTTTAACAAAAGGTTTGCCTTTCCTCAAGCTATGTTCGTAAATACTCGAAGCAAACAATTCCTTGCCTGTCCCACTTTCACCGGAAATAAGAACGGTGGAATCGGTCGGGGCAACTTTTATAATGTGTGTGAAGATATTGCGCATCGAATCGCTGGAACCAATAATATTGGGAAATAATTCTTTTGCTTCAACATGACTCAGAATATTCGCTACGTTATCAAATAGTTTAGTAATTTGATCGAAATCATCTGTTATTATTTTTTGTTTTCCTAATGACGAATTGGTTAGAATAGACATCTTCTGTGTTTTATTAACGAATAGAATAAATGGTTTTAAAAAGAAACGCAGTAGAAGGAAACTTATAGAAAGAGTAAAAGCTGCTATTATTGCGATCAGATAAACGAAACTCAAGGAAGATATCTGGTTGATTTTTTCATGTTGTTTAAATAATTGATATGTTACAATAACACCAATAATTGACATTCCGGTGTAGATTAAAGGAATCAATATATAAATACTTATATAAATATTTTTTTTCTTCATTTATCAATGTTTTGTTGCTATCTTTGTAAGATCCCACATAGGCATAAATATGGCCAATGCAAAGAAGCCGACAATAGCGGCTAAACCAATAATGAGAATCGGGCCTATTGCTTCGGAAAGACCTTTAATTGCATACTCAACTTCATCATCATAGTGTTTGGCAACTGCGCGCATCATTTCATCAATATCACCTGACTCTTCACCAATAGCGACCATATCAACAACCATCGGAGTAAAATATTTTGACGATTTTAATGGCACTGAAATTCCGGCGCCTTCTTTAATACGCTCACGGATATTATTAAAAGATCGCGTAAGAGCTTCATTACCCATTGTTGCAGAAAGAATAGTCAATGATTGCATAATAGGAACACCACTGGTTTGCAAAATAGCAAAAATACTGGCAAAGCGTGATAATGCCGCCTTCTTGAATACTGGTCCTAATATAGGCATTTCTAGCAGAAAAGAATCCCTGACGAACTTGCCATTACTTGTTTTAAAATAGGAAATCATGATAAAAACAGTAATTACTATTGCAGCAAGAATGAGAAACCAATATTTAGAAAAAAAAGCATA
>DCVU01000065.1:6393-20979 GCA_002327415.1 Smithella sp. UBA2180 | reverse complement strand
AAACACAACTTTTGTTTATATCTCAAAATACTGCATAGTATTGCTGCATGTAAAACAGATACAAAAAATGAAAAAGTAGCTTGGCTACTAAATCATTATCCTGATACAAGAGATTCAGACATCACTTTGCAATTAAGGTATTGGAGAACATTTGAATCCGATCTTTTTGATGGCACATACATTGATGTTAACGATTTATATAAGCTAACACGCCTCACATCTATTGCCAGAGCAAGAGCTACTATCCAAAACAACTATAAACTTTTTCTTGCCTCACCCGAAGTCAGAAAGCAACGAGGCACATTAGAGTCAGAAGAAAAACAAAAAGCTATAGATAGTCGTCCTAATTATCCAGTCTTTGCAGTTTATGCAGATGAGAGCGGGAAAAATGGTTTACATTTGATAGTCGGTAGCATGTGGGTTTATGACGGTTACGAAACTTTCAAACTAAATCAAAAAATCAATGAGTGGAAAAAATCACGAAAATTTAATTCTGAGTTCCATTTTAAAAATATATCAGCAAGGACATTACCTTTGTATAAAGAATTAGTTGATTTGCTTAAAGAAAACTCAGGTATTATCTGCTTTAAAGCTATAAGTGTCGAGAAAAGTGGAGTTTCCAACGTTTCTGAGGCTTTAGAGAGTCTCTTTTATCATCTATTGCTAAAAGGAGTAGAGCACGAAAATGACACTAATCGCGCACCACTACCTCGGAGTTTGCAGCTTTGGAAAGATGCAGAAAACCCAGGGACTGACAAACTAATGCTTGCTAACCTCGAAGACAAACTTAGGCAAGCTGCATCAAATAGGTTTGATCAGAAGTTGTTTATAGATCACCTTGAAGCTGTTGACTCAAAAGATCTTTCATTGATCCAAGTTGCAGATTTATTTACTGGCAGCATTAACAGGTTACTAAATGAAAAAGAAGCTGACCAAAATCACAAATATGAATTGGCAAGATATTTTCTTGACCAGTTTGGTTTAAGCGATTTTGGAAAAGCGCGTAAAGAATTAGGAGATATGACTGTTCACATATCATTATAATTGCCCAACAAGGCGCTAGAGCCGATCGGCAGCCCGTTGGGCTGCTCCGGCTCAGCTCTGTGTTAGCCTCAGGTAAAAAAAGGGGGCAAGTCTTTGCATCGCTCATGTTATGAAATGCTGATGCCATCTCAGAAATTTTATCTGTAAATTTTAATGTTAGAAAAAAGTTTATCCGAATATAAAAATCAGTTTCCTGTTATTTCGGATAACCGGTAATGTCTTTGATTTCCTTAAACAGCGGTTTTAGTTGCCCGTACATTTTAAGATAAACTCTTTTATAGAGATTATCGTAAAGTTGATGATTTTTTAAAGACGGCTCAAATACTTTTCCTGTTCTGGTCATGCTTCTGACTGCTGATGGAAAGTCGGAATAAAGTTTAAGTCCGACGGCTGCGTCAATTGCGGCACCCAGCGCGGATGTTTCAAAAGTGTGCGGCCGTTCCGCGGCCATACCGAATACGTCCGCTGTGATTTGCATTGCGGCTTCACTTTGCGATCCCCCTCCGGAGACTTTAAGCTTTGTTACCGGCACTTTTGTTTTTCGTTGCGTCAATTCTCCGCCTTCTCTCAGTCCATAGATCAATCCTTCAAGTAGGGCGCGATAAAGATATGCGCGATTGTGCACATCACCGAAACCGATTATTGAACCTTTTGCGTAAGGGTCGGCACCGATTCCTGGTGTCCAGTATGGTTGTAGCATTAATCCCATTGATCCCGCCGGCACATTTTGAATCAACGAATCAAAAAGTTTTTCCGGCACGTCATTATTTTTTTCAGCAAGCATACACTCCTGAAGTCCGAATTCCTCTTTAAACCAGCTGACCATCCAGAAACCACGGAATATCGAGACTTCAGTATAATAGGTGTTCGGCACTGAAGCCGGGTAGGGCGGTATCATCGGACGCAGCTCGACATACTTGGGAGTAGCCACATCAAAGGTTGCTATTGTTCCGAAACTCAGACATCCGGTTTCGGGCGTGAGACATCCGGAACCGAGTATTTCGCAGCCCTTATCCGATCCTGCCGCAAAAACCGGCAATCCTGCCGGTATACCGGTTTCCAAAGACGCCTTTTTTGTGATCTGTCC
Source organism: Smithella sp. UBA2180 (assembly GCA_002327415.1). Classification (GTDB taxonomy): domain Bacteria; phylum Desulfobacterota; class Syntrophia; order Syntrophales; family Smithellaceae; genus Smithella. The sequence continues at coordinate 18,848 of DCVU01000065.1, read as the reverse complement.
CAAAGTTTCTGAGGGCTTAATCATTGCAGGAAGTTTTTCCTGCTCAATTTTAAATAGCCACCATTTGAAATCGTATTTCCCTGCCCATTGATATGTCTTGTTGTTAAACGGCAGATAGCCGATGTTGTTGCCCACGGAATCAATGAACTCGCCGGTGAGTCGGTGAGTGAAGAAGCCGGATAGATGCAAAAACTTGTGTGTCTTTTGCCAAATATCGGGTTGCTGCTGACATATCCAGTTTGCCTCGCAATCCTGTATTGCACTTTCCACAGTATCCAGCAGTTTTACCGTCTTAAGCACGGGACGAAGAGCACCAGGCAGTATCTTACGTGAATCAGCCTTCCTCTGGTCAAGCCAGGTAATCGCCGGGCGAAGAGCTTTTCCGTCTTTGTCCACATTGATCATTGTGGCACGTTGGGTTGTAAGCGTTACTCCGAGGATATCTTTTTTAAGATTTTCCTGATTCTGTAAGAGTTGTCCGGTTGTTTTGCAGAGCATCTCCCAATAGTAATCCGGTTGTTGTTCCGCCCAGCCGGGATGTTCCGAATAGTAAGGCTGAATTGATGTTTTAACGATATGCAGTATGTTTCCGTCCGTATCGATAAGGGCGGCCCTTATCGACTGCGTGCCTGCGTCTATCGACAGGATTATTTCTTTTGATTTAATATTTTCTTGTGGCATATCTTTACCTCACTATATTATTTCGTACATATTTTAAGTTGTTGAGTATGCCTCATTTCTCGTTACTGATTATCTATCCAATCCCAGCTGACCTCCGGGGTTCATTATATTGTGCGGATCGAAATGCCTTTTTAACACGCGCAGAACATCCATTTGTTCTTTCCCCAGATGGGTTTCCATCCAAGGGCCGATCATGCGTCCCACTCCATGATGGTGACTCAATGATCCGCCGTGTTTTTGAATGCTGTCGATGATGCCGTGCTGAAATTTTCGGTATTCCTCAGGATTGTTCATGTGAGCAATGAAAATAAAATAAAGATTTGTGCCCTGCGGATAGAAGTGCGAGGCATGCGTCATGCACATAGTGTCCGGTCGGCTTTTCATATAAGCGCGAACACCTTCATGCAGATGGTGCAGATTATCCCAGGTTACAGCGGCCTCCAGCGTATCAATCAAAATTCCGTAATCGCCTAAATCCTCGCGCATATATGGTTCAGTGTAGCGGGTCTTTTCCCATTTGCGTGCGGCGTAACTGCCCAGGGACATGGCGCCGTGGCGGCGGGCAATAGCCTTTATTTTGCGCGCTACCAATCGCGTGTAATCTCTGTCACCTTCCACATTGCCCAGACTCAAACAACGTTGCATCGGTTTAAATCCTCGTAGCACCAAAAATTTATCAACAATGCCAGGCATGCCATAGAGCTTTAACCCCCTGTCTGTTTCTTCAGGATCGGAAATACGATAAATGGCAGGCTTTCCAAATTCGGACTGCATTATTTCACGGCTGGCGTTTACAGCGGCGTCCCAGGTAGGATACATAAAGCTGAAACGCGCGCGATTTTCGGGCATGCAGCGGAATATCTTCATGGTAACCTCGACCAGAATCCCGAAGGAACCCTCTGAACCCTTCATTATGTCGTTTATCTTTGGACCTGTGGCGGTAGCCGGATAGTCCAGAGTTTTAAAGGTTCCTACCGGAGTTACGTATTCCTGACTGAACACTATGTCGTAAGCGTCGCCGTAATAAGTCGATGCCTGTCCGGAACCTAATGTGACAATCCAGCCTCCCACTGTTGAATATTCGAAAGACTGCGGGAAATGGCCGCAGGTATAGCGCAGTTTAGAGCCAAAAAGTTCGGGTGCTTTGTTTAAAGCATCCTCGTAAGCCGGTCCGAAAATACCCGGCTGCACGCGGGCCGTCTGATTGAGTTCGTTGACTTCCAGAACCTTGTTCATATGAGTACTGACTACCAGAGAAATACCTCCTGTGACCGGACGGCAACCGAAATTTACGGAAGAACCAGCGCTGAATACCGTAACGGGGATTACCTCTTTATCACAGTAAGCAACGATTTTCTGCACATCATGCTTGTCTCGCGGATGCACCACGACGTCCGCTACTTCATGAATAATGCCTTGGCGAAGCTCCAACATTTCTTCCGTTGTTTTTCCCGAAGCGTATTTGACACGGCTGTAATCATCCCGTGAAACATTTTCTTTACCTACTATGGCTTGTAGGGCCTCCATCTGCTGCTGTTTCAGAGCTACAGGACGGTTTATGATAACTTGTTCAAGTCCTTCTTTATCTTTACTGCTAAAATCAGCGTCACTTAAGTGAAAATCCTGTTTGATCATCCTGTACCAGGCATCACTGGGATGTTTGAAATGTTGCGGATCACCATATTTAAAAATGGATCTGTATGTACCGGGCGCAGGCGATTTTTCCGTCCAATCAGGCCGGAATATTTTTGATTTCATCAGCAATTCCTCCTTTTAGATTGCCACCTTTTTTGTTATTACCAGTCACCGCTTTTTGTCATTGCCCAACTCTTTGCCTGGCGTATGCCGGGTGATTGGGCAATCCAGTATTGTTTCCTCTGGATTCCCTTATTTCAATTTTTCTCTATACCGGCAGCTTAAGTAAGTTGACGGTATCTGAGATTTCCTGTTCAATCTTATTCGCATCCCAATTTAATTCCTTAGCGGCAACGTTGGCGACTTTCCGCAATATATTCTCTCCGGGATTACCGAGAGTGCCGATGCCTGTCCTGCGCATGACTATATCGGTCAAGGTGCGCGCCATTTCTTCACGTATGGCATAAACTGCCTGAGCCATAATTTCACCATCGGCGTTGAGCGTTTCTGCCAGATTCTTATCCGCGCGCGCCAGTTTGAGTATTTCAGCGTTTTCAGTTCCGTAGTTACGGCCCAGGTAAGCCATGGTAGGTTTGCCGAAATCATTATTTGCTTTTTGAATATCGGATAAAAAGGCATCTAATTTCTTTATTTCACATCCGGTCAGATATTGCTTATCTGTGATGCTTTTGCCCAGAGATCGTTGCATTTTGGATGCCACAATCTGGAGGCAGTTTTCCGCCAGCTTCCGGCTAGTCGTATATTTGCCGCCTTCGACGGTGATGAGGCCATTTAATCCGTCTTTCTTGTTATCGTAGATTTCATATTTGCGGGAAGATGAATAAGTTTCCGACGTGTCTTCTTCCACCAAAGGTCGCAGTCCGCCGTAGGTATGCTGGACATCCGCATAGTTTAGTTTGCCGTCACTAAAAGAGGAGTTGATATCGTCTATCAGTTCCATGATGCTTTCCCTGGTTACATGATAATCATCAGGGTTTCCGGTAAAAGGTTTGTCTGTGGTGCCTATGAGAGTGTGATTGCGCCAGGGAATTAGGAAAAAGTGACGGCCGGACGGAGTCATGGATGCGACAGTAAATTTACCGGAAAGCAGATGCTTCGAAGTGATAATGTGAATACCTTCAGACCTGCGCAAAGTTGAGCTGCCGTTGCCTTTCGATTTAGCCAGACCCAAAACAATATCCGCCCACGGTCCGCCGCAGTTAATTGTAATTGTGCCGGATACTTCATATGTTTTGTCATTTATAAGGTCCCTTACTTTTACTCCGGTTACATTATTTTCGGAACCCATCATGAATCCTTCAACCCGTGTATAGTTGGATACTTTAGCGCCATACGCTACAGCGGATTTGATGAACGCCAGCGTTAACCTTTCGGGAAAGATGCTGATACAGTCACAGAAAATTGACGCGCCGGTTAATACTTCAGAACGAACATGCGGCTCGTTTTGCGTAACTTCCTTTTTGGAGATGGTTCTATGCGAAGGAATTTTCTTGCAGGCATCCCAGGTAAAATTCTTGTCGTAAGAAAGTGCATCATATACCAGCATGCCTATTTTGACGAGCCATTTATTATTTTTAAACGGTGTTTTATAGTGAGTCATCATCATCGGCCAGGGATAAACAAAGTTGGGAGCGATATTTTCCAGCACCCGGCGCTCGCGCAACGACTCGCGTACCAGCAGGATTTCGCCGTTGACCAAATACCGCAAACCTCCATGGATCATTTTGGACGTGGCTGCCGATGTGGCCCAGGAAAAATCATTTTTTTCCAGAAGGGCCACCTTCAACCCCCGCGTGGCTGCCTCATAAGCTACTGAAGCCCCGGTAATGCCTCCGCCGATAACGATGACATCAAAATGTTCGTTTGTATGATTCTCGATAAACCGCTGCATGGTACTTACTCCTTTCTTTGTTTGCCGATCAGAGATTTTTTGACTGCCTCTTCTGCATAAAGAAGCACTTCCAGCATAATCCGTCTGGCCGCCAAAGCCTGCTTTTTTTTGATGGCTTCATAAATTTCCAGGTGAAATCTGCGGGAGCGCTCAACGTTTTTCTTATTGTCAAAATAAAGATAACCGTAGTCGCGGAAGATCTGATTGAAGAAATTGAGACCTATGGTGCAAAGCAGGTTGTGGGTGGAGCGGGCTATTAACTGATGCACCTTGATATCCTGCTCCAGCATATTCAAATCTTCTTTAGAGATAACCTGCTGAAGTTCTTCTAAGTCGGAGGAAGTACGTCTCTGCGCTGCAATGTAAGCCATCTGTGGCACTACATAACGGCGAGCCTCCAGAATATTTAATATTATTTCCTTGCTCTCATCCAAATTAAAAGCTGCTTTGATAAGATCAAAATTACCGCTTTCCAGATAATTTTTTACATATAATCCGTCACCGTGTCTGATTTCAACCAGATCAAGATTCTCCAGTTTGCGCAATGCCTCACGCACCGTTGCACGGTTGACACTGAAGGTTTCTGCCATTTCCCGTTCCGGTGGCAGTTTGCTTCCCGGAGTAATTGTACCATTCATAATTTTTTTTTGGATAATGAACACAATCTCCTCGTGTAGGCGTGAACGCGTAAGTGGCTGGGCAAAGACCGTCTTGGCTGTCATGATGCACCTCATTCTGGACCATCCCTTTTTAATGGTTGGGTGGTTCAGTGGTTCAACCAATAACCGATTCTCAAACTAATGTCAAGAAATTTTTCGCGGGGTTCATACCCTTGATTCCGGTGATAAAAAGAGGGTTATTTTACTCTTTGGCGAAGCACAGCGCCTACAGGCGCTTCCCGCTCCAGAGGTAGATAAATCTGATTATCATTATTGGCTTTTTTAACAGGTTTCCCGTTTGTATCAACTAAAGTGCGCGTATCTATTTGGATTGTATCATCAGGCAATAGCAGTTCTACTTCATCTCCTGCGGCCAGATGATTGCGAACACCTATAAGCATCATCTTTTTGACGGAATCATACTGCAATACTATTCCCACCGGTTCGTGAGTCTGAATATATTTAATCTCCGGATTGGTTTCATTTATTTTATCTTCAGCAAAGGCAAATCCGGTGGTGTAGCCGCGGTTGGAAATTTTCGAGAGTTCATCTATCCATTCCGACTTGCATTTATATTTTTCTTTTTGTCGCGTTAGCGCGTCCAATGCCTGACGGTATGTTCGGGTAACTACAGCCACATAATAAGCTGACTTCATCCGGCCTTCAATTTTGAGACTTGTAACGCCGGATGCCAATATCTCCGGCAGATATTCAATGAGGCACAAATCCTTGGAACTCAATAAATAACTGTAGCGTTCGTCTTCCTCAATAATAAACGGATCGGATGGTCTTGTTGATTCATGAAGCAAATATTCCCAGCGGCAGGGCTGACTGCAATCGCCTTCATTGGCGCTCCTGCGATTGCGGAATGCCGACAAATAACAGCGTCCCGAGTAGGCCATACACATAGCGCCGTGGATGAAAATTTCCAGATCCATTTCGGGAACGGCCTTGGCAATTTCTCCTACTTCTTTCAGATTCAGTTCCCGCGCCAGAATAATTCGCCGCACACCCTGATCGCGCCAGAAACGAACTGCTTCAACATTTGTGGTATTTGCCTGAGTGCTCAAGTGCACAGGCAACTGCGGCGCTAAACTTTGCATCAGCCTCAGCATTCCCGGCTCGCTGATAATCAGCGCGTCAACGCCGATTGCGGCAAGTTCGGGAATTATTTTCTTTGCCTGTTTCAGATCAGCATTACGGGCAAATGTATTGGCCGCCGCGTAGACTTTAACGTTTTTAGCGTGCGCTTCATTCACGCCCGCGGCTAAATCGGCAATGGTCATTTCTGCCGAATCCGCTCTCAGGCTTAATCCCCCCACGCCGACATATACGGCGTCAGCTCCATAGAGCAAAGCGGTTCGTAATTTTTCCAGATTGCCTGCGGGAATCAATAACTCCGATTTTTTCATTTAAAACCTTTCAAATATTTACTGCAAACTATCTTAGCAAAAAAATTGACCTGACACAAAACTATTAATGAGACTCATATTTCAAAATAAAGTGCACTGAAACTTGCAAGTCGAATTATCCAGATAGCGTAGCGTTTCGAGATTAATACAACCTTTAATATCCGAAATGATATAAACAGGTATTCCTTTGTAATCATGCTATAATTCCCTTTGAATAGAAAATAATCTGTGTTATGAAAATAATTAAAATAATCAAAAAACGAAGTTTATATATTATTTGCCCGGTGTGAGTAGAATGAAAAAATATTTATTATTTGTGGGTATCTTGCTGAGGTTAATTGTTCGATTTTTTACTGCTAATATTTATGGCATTTTTATTTTATTTGTAAGCATTTATTATATTTCTCCATATGTTAATGGTGTCCAACCATTTAAATTAAACGATCTGATAGTCTGGTTCTCGGAACAGTCTGATACCTTACAATCACTATTTTTATCATCTTTGGTAACTGTCATTGGATTCATAATTGCTTTTCAAAGTGCAACAAAAAATTGGAAGGATCAATTGGTTGCCAATATAAGAGTGCAAGCATCAAATGATATTGATACAATTTATACAAGAATTAATGAAATAATTAATTCATTAAAAATTTATACTGATACAAATCTAAAAATATTATCAAGAATTAAAAGTAATGCGGATGTCAATGAAATCTATTCAAATATAAAATTTGTTTTGTCTCAAACAGAAAAGTTTCGTTCAGAGCGACAAGAACTTTCATCGTTGCAAAGTAGGGCATTTCAATTGTATGGGAGATACTCGCTGATTCTATTTGCAACCCTGAATGCATTTGAGCAGCTTGAAAAGATAAATGAGTCAGTTAGAAAAGTTGCTGGCAAAATGTGGATTTTGCTTCCAACTATAGATATTAGCAATTCAGATTATTTAAAACATTATTTGAATTATGTTGATGAAGAAAAATATATGGATCTTTCTAATCAATGCGGTGAAAGCTATTTGTATATTTCGGCAATAGCAGGAAATGTGCGAGGTAAATTAACAACCAATATCGCAGAATTAAACCTGATAATGTTATTTAATTTTATACGTAGAGGGAAAATTTTTATGGATTTTTGGGCTGAAATCAAAGAATTCGATAAAAAACATCAGACAAATAAATCCTTTGCCAATAATTTAAACATGGCTCTAAAAGACTTAAGACAAAAATTAAAAAAGTTGTAAAGAATATCTATTTAAGCAAGTGTGAAAAATATCATGTGCAGAGCTTGCGCACCTGTTCCATGACTTTGAGCGATTTTACTTCGCGTCCCAGAACGTGCACGATAAAGCCGGTGAGGATACTGCGCGATTCCATGGCCAGAGAATCGGTGAGCGTGATGAGTTTGATTTTATCAATATCCATATCTTTTCCCAAAAGCAATGTCCGCACGGTTCCCGCGGAAATCGGCTGTTCATATCTCTGAGGTTTGGCGCAAGCGCCGCATTTGATTCCTCCCTCGCTGGCATGAAAATAATAAGAGTTGCCATTGGTCACCGGAGTTTTACAAACGATGCAATGATCGAGTGCCGGTTCAAACCCCGCTAATTTCAGCAGGCGCATTTCGAAAAAGCGCACAGCGGCATCGGAAGCCTTTTCTCTGCCCAGCATCAGCAAAAAATCCTGCAGGAGCTGAAATACTTTTTCATTCTTTTTTCCTTCCGGGCTGAAGTGATCCGTAAGGTCAATAAAGTAAGAGGCAATCAATGTCTTTTCCATATCCTGACGAATGGCGTGATGGTGGTCAATGATATCGCAGGATTCAATGAAGGCAAGCATGTCACGGTTTTTGCGGGTAAAGATGATGTTCGTCAGGGAGAAAGGTTCAAAGACATTGGCAAATCTTTTTTTGCTTCTTTTGGCGCCTTTGGCAATTCCCTTGAGCTTCCCGAAATCATGGCTATAGAAGGTTACAATTAAATCCGATTCACCGTAGTTTAAGGTACGTAGAACGAATCCGGTGGTTTTGTGGCTTTCTCTGGTACTCATATTATTTTCATCTTCATAAAATAACCACGCTCAGATTCGTAGGGTGGAACAAGTGCAACGGTTCCACCATCAATACTATAATGTCCACCTCCGTCACTGCGTGACACCTCCGCCAGCGGAGGATATGGAAAGACGTTTTTTCCTATTTTGTCACAGTCTCCAGGCCGGGGAATGACAAATAATAATATTTGTTCATTGACCATCGTATTTTATTTCTCCGCCGATAATGGTCATAATGGCCTTGCCCTGCATTTGACGTCCATTAAACGGAGAGTTTTTCCCGCGTGAGCGAAACGCCTGCACATCAACAGTCCATTTAAGCAGCGGATCAATTACGGTGATATCGGCATCCGCGCCTGTCTCCAGCGTTCCTTTCGGTAAATTCAGGATGCTCGCCGGATTAACGCTCATTATAGCGATTAACTCCGGCCATCCCAATATCTTGTCGTGGATAAGTTTCAAACTCAGCGCCAGCGAAGTTTCCAATCCGCTTATTCCATTGGCGGCATATTCGAACTCCACCTCTTTATCCGTGCGTCCGTGAGGAGCATGGTCACAGGCAATGACATCAATCGTTCCATCGGAAAGGCCTTCTTTAATTGCCGCGACGTCCTGTTCGCTTCTCAATGGCGGATTGACTTTAAAATTGGTATCGTAGCTCTGCAGTGATTCGTCAGTCAGCGTAAAATAGTGGGGCGCGGTTTCCGCCGTGACTTTCAAGCCTCTTTTTTTAGCCTCTCGAATCAGTCGAACGGAACCGGCTGTACTGACATGCGCGATGTGGACACAGGTATTGGTGAATTCGGCGATTAATATATCGCGGGCCACCATTGCTTCTTCCGCAATTCCAGGTATGCCGCTCAATCCCAAAATCGTGGAATAATAACCTTCATTCATTAAACCGGCTCCGGAAAGATTTGTATCTTCACAATGCGAAATAACAGGTAGTCCCAGTGAGTAGGCATATTCCATCGCCCGGCGCATCAAGGCGGCGTCCATTACGGGTTTGCCATCATCGGAAAGAGCGATTATTCCCGCTTCTTTGAGATCCCAAAATTCAGTTAATTGGGAGCCTGCTGAACCCTTACTGATGGCGCCTATCGGGTAAACGTTGGCCAGCGCGGCCTCTGCCGCTTTTCTTCTGATAAATTCGGTAATGGAGCGGTTATCGTTGATCGGATTGGTATTGGGCATGCAGGCAATGGAAGTAAATCCTCCGGCGACAGCGGCGGCGGAGCCTGAGGCGATGGTTTCTTTGTATTCGAAACCCGGTTCGCGCAGATGTGTATGCATATCAATCAGACCGGGAACAAGAATCATTCCTGCCAGATCAATAATCTTTGTTGTTTTTTCTGAATCTTTTGATTTTAATGACTTGGAGAGATTTGCACCTTTTTTGGCAATTTTACCGTCTTCCAAAAAAACATCCATTCGGGAGTCTATGTTTTGTGCGGGATCTATTATTCTCGCGCCGGTTAATAATATCTTCATTCACCACCTCCGGTAAGCAGGTAAAGCAGAGCCATTCTTACGGCCACGCCTTTATTTACCTGATCGAGAATTACCGAGCAGGAAGGATCGTCGGCGATATCGGGCGATATTTCCACGCCGCGGTTGATTGGTCCCGGATGCATGACGATGACATCTTTTTTTGCCAGTTTGATATTATTGCGGTTAAGGCAGTAATGCTGGGAATATTCGCGCAGCGACGGGAAGATGCATTGCTTCTGCCGCTCCAGTTGAATACGCAGCATCATTATTACATCTACACCTTCAATAGCGTCTTCAATCTTGTTATACACTTTTACACCCATTTGTTCGATATCGCGCGGCAGCATGGTAGCCGGACCGGCCAGAACAACATTAGCGCCCATTTTGGATAAGCCGTAAATATTGGAACGGGCGACGCGGCTGTGTTCGATATCGCCGATTATTGCCACGTTTAATCCGGCGATTTTCCCTTTGTGTTCTTTAATCGTCATCATGTCCAGCAGTGCTTGTGTGGGGTGCTCATGCGCACCGTCGCCGGCATTGATGATAGACTGTTTAACCAGCCTGGCCAGTAAGTGTGGAGCTCCGGAGGCGCTGTGGCGGATAACAATAACATCGGGATTCATGGCTTCCAGATTGCGGGCGGTGTCAATAAGAGTTTCTCCCTTGACGACGGAACTGGTGGAAGCTGAAATGTTGATAGTGTCGGCGCTTAATCTTTTGCCGGCTATTTCAAAGGATGTTCTGGTTCGGGTACTTGCTTCGTAAAACAGATTAATGATTGTTTTGCCGCGCAGTATCGGCACTTTCTTTATTTTGCGGGTGGAGATTTCCAGAAAAGATTCGGCTGTTTCCAGAATGAGATTTATTTCATCAACCGAAAGTTCTTTTATTCCCAGAATGTCTTTTCTTTCAAATTTCATAGCAGCCCTTAAATAGTTTTAGTTTCCTTCTTCTATTACGACCTCATCCACGCCGTTTTTTTCCACCAGGTCAACCCGGACTGCTTCCCAGAGAGAAGAGGGTAGATTCTTCCCGACAAAGTCGGCTCTTATAGGAAGTTCGCGATGGCCACGGTCGATTAAGACAGCCAATTGAATCATCTTGGGACGTCCAAAATCAATCAGGGCGTCCATTGCCGCGCGGATGGTTCTTCCTGTAAAGAGAACATCATCCACGAGGATAACTATCTTATCGTCCAGAGAGAAATTTATTTTTGTTTCTCCCAGTTGTGGTTTCTTGTTGGATGCGGAAATATCATCTCTGTAGAGAGTTATGTCCAGTATTCCCAGCGGAATCTTGCCATTTTCAATATCGGACATTTTCTTCTGCAGCCTTTGGGCAAGATAAACCCCTCCGGTTCTTATTCCAACAATAACAAGATTTTGCATGCCTTTATTTTTTTCCAGAATTTCATAAGCGATTCTGGTAAGACATCGTTCAATCACTTCTTTATCCATCACTATTTTGATATTTTTCGACATAAGCGTCAACCTCTGTTAATATTACAAAAAAAGCCTTTCCCCGGAAGGGAAAAGGCTTGATAATATTTGAATGTTTTTTTCATTACAGCTTCCTTTTTCAATCTCACCGGATTAAATTAAAAGGGCGAATTTTAATTACTTATACAACTAAGATATTTAAGTGTCAAGATGAAAAAAATAATTCAAAAAAACTTTCGTTAAAAAAAAATAACTGGTATAAACGAAAAAACCGGAGGAAAAAATATGGATATAAATCAGGAACCTCAGAGTTTTTTGTTTTTAAGCAGAATTCTGGGGAAAGAAATTATTGGAAGCGGTGGAGAATCGTTGGGTAAGGTATACGATTTAGCCGCAGAATTTGTTGACCCATATCCGGTAGTTACAGGAATAATATTCAGTTCCGCCCAGAAAGAAAATCCAGTTTTTCTTCCATGGGGAAAGGTTATTGATTTTAATGGTGATGTATCCGTTTCCATACATTCAACAAGTGAATTATCTCCTCTTAATTTGCGGCAGGGGGAACTTCTGCTTAAGGACGCCTTATTGGATAAGCAGGTTGTTGATACGGATGGCGCCAAGATCAGGAGAGTTAATGATCTCCAATTTTTAAAAACAAATCAGGGAATGCATCTGGTCCATGTTGATGTCGGTTTTCGCGGAGTGATCCGCCGTATGGGTTTGATTAAACCCTTTGATGCAATTGTGCAAAGTCTTTTTGACTATAAATTGCCCAATCAGTTTATTTCGTGGAAATTCGTACAGCCGGTGCATACGCCGGACTTGCTGCGCTTAAATATTACTCAAAACAGGCTGGGTAAAATCCATCCGGCCGATTTGGCTGATATTCTCGAAGAGATGGATATTAAACAGCGTGCCGCTGTATTTCAGGCTCTTGATGTCGAAACTGCGGCAGAAACTCTTGAAGAAACCGATTCCAAGGTTCAGGTTAGTTTGATTAATGATCTTAACTCTGCCGATGCATCTGATATTATCGAAGAGATGTCCATGAGCGAAGCGGCCGACCTTTTGGGCGATTTGCCCAAGGCGAAAGCCGAAGGTATTTTAAACGAAATGGAAAAGGATATTGCCGATGATGTCAAAGAGCTCTTGACCCATCCGGAAAGAGAAGCCGG
>DCVU01000065.1:4921-6380 GCA_002327415.1 Smithella sp. UBA2180 | reverse complement strand
GACGATGAAGAGCGTTTATTGGGAGTTGTAACTTTACGTGATTTAATTCTGGCTGACCAGGATAAAAAGCTCGAAGAAATAATGGATGAGCGGGTCATTTCGGTAAAACTGGATGACAAGGATGATACGATTGCCGAACATTTTGCAAAGTATGCTGTCACGGCGATACCTGTAGTGGATGAAAATGAACGCATGCAGGGAACAATTATATTCAAAAATCTTTTAGAAGTTGTTGCTCCTCACTTAGGACAATAAATTTAATATTTCGTAACAGAAGATATGATGGAAAAACTCAGACAGCTTTGGAAAAATATAATGCAAAAAGGCTTTTGGAAGCTGGGCATTTTTTTTGCGCTTATTGGTCCCGGAATTATTACGTCCAATGTGGATAATGATGCCGGCGGTATTACCACTTATTCTCTGGCCGGCGCTCATTATGGCTTAAAATTAATTTGGATACTCATTCCCGTAACTATAGCTTTAATTATTATTCAGGAAATGTGCGCCCGGATGGGCGTAGTTTCCGGCAAAGGGCTTTCCGATTTAATTCGCGAACGTTTCGGAGCAAAAATCACTTTTTATCTCATGATAGTTCTTTTCCTGGCTAACTTAGGCAATACATTATCCGAATTTGCCGGAATTGCAGCCAGCATGGAAATCTTCGGCGTAAGTAAATATATTTCCGTGCCGGTGGGCGCTTTCCTTGTCTGGTGGATGGTAGTAAAGGGAAATTATAAATCGGTGGAAAAAGTGTTTCTCGTTGCCTGCGTCTTTTATCTTGCCTACATAATTTCCGGATTTATTGTGCATCCCGACTGGTCGGCAATAAAGAAAGCCTCATTTACACCAACCCTGGACTTCGATACCGGCATGCTTACTATGGCCATAGGCATCGTGGGAACAACGATCGCGCCCTGGATGCAATTTTACCTGCAGTCATCCATTGTGGACAAGGGTTTGAAAGCCGAGAGTTATAAATATTCAAGGATGGATGTTATCTTCGGTTCGATAACCGTAAATGTGGTGGCATTTTTTATTATTATGCTTTGTGCTGTTACGTTGTTTCAACACGGTATTAAAATCGAAACAGCCAAGGACGCGGCTTTGGCGCTGGTTCCTCTGGCGGGATCGTATGCAGCTTCTTTGTTTGCTTTCGGTCTACTTAATGCATCTCTTTTTGCCGCGTCCATCCTGCCGCTTTCCACTGCTTATACAATTTGCGAAGCCTTCGGCTGGGAATCAAGTTTAAACAGCAAATTTGCCGAAGCGCCGCAGTTTTACGGCCTTTATTCTTTTATGATTATTCTAGGGGCTGGATTTATTCTTCTGCCGAATATACCTCTGATCGGCATTATGTATTATTCGCAGGTTATTAACGGAATTCTACTTCCCTTTATTTTGATTTTTATGCTTCTTTTGATCAATGATAAACGAATCATGGGTAATTACGTAAATGGCC
>DCVU01000065.1:0-4812 GCA_002327415.1 Smithella sp. UBA2180 | reverse complement strand
TGGTAAAGCTTGAAGTCGTCATTGTAAGGGATATTTAATTTGTCGAATTCTTCAGGATCGTAACTTTCGGCGATTTCTTCGTATTCTTCCTTTGTAGGATGATATTGTTCTTTACACTTCTTGCAAAGAGTTCGTACAAGGCGTTGAGCGAGAATGCCCAACAAGGCATCGGCAAAATTAAGGGGATCAATACCCATATCCAGAAGACGCACAATAGTTTCCGGAGCGCTGTTGGTGTGCAGAGTGCTAAATACCAAGTGTCCGGTAAGGGATGCCTCAACACCTGTTTTGGCTGTTTCATAATCGCGCATTTCACCGACCATGATGACGTCAGGGTCGGCGCGTAAAAAAGCGCGCATAGCTGCGGCAAAATCAAAACCGATCTTCGATTGCACCTGTACTTGACGTAAACCATATTGAGTAATTTCTACCGGATCTTCCGCCGTCCATATTTTTTTGTCCGGACGGTTAATGTGGTGCAGTGCTGCATGCAGCGTAGTTGTTTTACCGGAACCGGTAGGACCAACGCATAAAATCATGCCGTAAGGTTTGGAAATAATATTGATCAGCTCTTTGTAATTACGCGGCGACAGAGACATTTCTTCCAGCGGCATTGTTTCGCCTTTAGCTAATATACGCATAACCACATCTTCCACGCCACCCTGTGTGGGAATTGTCGCTACACGCAATTCAATTTCATCTCCCGTCGAACGTCTGAATTTAATCTTACCGTCCTGAGGGAGTCTTTTAACGGTGATATCCAGGTTGGACATGATTTTGATGCGCGAAATAAGGGCGGCGCGGTAACTGAAAGGGACCGTTTGATAAAGAGCACAGTCTCCATCGACACGAAACCGAATCTCTACATTTTTTCTGTCTACATTGGGTTCGACATGTATATCCGAAGCGCGGCGGCCATAAGCATCATTAATAATTTTATTGACGAGCTGCATAATGACACTATCCGATTCAGTGACCATTTCGTCGCCTTCTTCATCTCCTGACGTTGCATCTTCACCCTCCATCCGCCCCAATATTTCTGTAAAAGAGTGTTCATTGTCGGGAGTATTATAAAAAAGGTTAATGTATTTTATTATGTCCTCTTCCAGTGCGACGTCATAATTTATCTGTTTGGTTTTTAAAAGACTTTCGATGGTGTCTTTCTTGATAATGTTGTTCGGATCATCTATGATTACGTGAATTTTGTCACCGATCTTTTCCAGTGGCACCCAAAGTTCACGGCGCAGATAATTTTTTTTCAAATCTTTAATTAAGTGACCCGGGATAGGTATTTTCTCGTTATATCTGATAAAATGACAGTTATAAAATTCCTCGAAAGCACGACCAATAGCTTCTTTGGATATTTTGTATTTCCTCATGAGGAGATTTTCCATGGATTCTTTCTTTTCCCGTACTTCTTTCCATGCACTTTCCAGTTCTTCTTCTTTAAGAAGATCGTGGGTTATTAAATAATCAAACCGCGTTTTCCGGTGACGAACAAAACGTTGCTGGTTGTAAAAAGCGACACCGAGAACTTCGGCAATTTCCAGCACTAATCCTATCTCCTCTTCAGAGAATTTTCCTTCACCAACCTTTTTGTTGATAATTTGGATGACACCCATGAGCTGACTGCTATTGTATATGGGGGCGGCAAGGATTTGCCTGGTCTTAAAGCCCGATTTCTTATCCCAGCTGTCATCAAAAGTTAATTCAGGTTCGATACTCTTAAGTTCCTTTTGATTGTAAGTATTTTCAATATTAATTATCGTGCCTGTATTCGCTACATAACCGGCAATACTTTTATTGTTTATCGGCAACCTGATTTCTTTGAGTTGCGTGCCGGCCAGAAACATGGAATAAATTTCATTGCGTGTTTTATCGACGACGTAAGTAGTTATGGAATTAGCGTTAAAAAGGTTGAGAATTCCGCTTTTTAAATCGACAAGGATTTGTTTGATATTCTGCGCCGCGTGAATACGGTTGGTTATATCTAATAACTCCTTGCGTATCCGGGAGTTTCCATTGATGTTTGGTGCAGGTGGTGGATTTAACTGACCGTTCATGAAGTAATTTTTTCCTTAATATCGATCGTGAAACTGTGTTTTATCCTAACAAGGATTTATAGTAATGTCAATGCGCCTGATATTTCAAGGTATGATAAGATCAGTAAAAAAATCAGTCTGTAGTAACAATTTTAGAAAAATCGGCAATTTTATGGAAAAGGGCTGATATTTCCGCCAAAAGCGATAGACGGTTAAAACGTATTTTTTCATCCTTATCCATAACCATTACATTATCAAAAAAAACATCCACGTGAGGACGCAAAGCAGCCAGTTTGTTCAATGCGGCGCTAAAATCTTTTTCAATTATACCTTTTTCCACCCGAGTCTTGATATCATCAAAAGAGGAGAAAAGTTTAATTTCCGCTTCATGAGAAAGCAGGTTAACATCAACCTGGCCGTTTTGGAAATCCTTCAAAATATTATCCACGCGTTTAAAGGCGATGGAAATGGGTTCAAAATCAGGATTCTGACGGAAAGACTGTAGAGCCTTAACCTTTTCCATAGCCTCGACAAATTCATCAATATCTGCTGACAAAACGGCATCTACTGTATCGTAAGCGTATCCTTGGGTAATAAGTTGATTCTGGAGGCGTCCCTTGAAGAATTCCAGGATATCCTTTTTAACCTCATCAGCAGGTTTTTTCAGAACATCCTTAAGTTGGATAAGGCTTTCATCAATCAGGAAATTCAGGCTTAAAGAATAGCGGCGGGATAAAATAATATTAATGACGCCCAAGGCCTGACGTCGCAGTGCGTAGGGATCGGCCGTACCGGTCGGCGGCATGCCCACGCCGAAAAATCCGGCAATAGTGTCAATCTTATCGGCGATGCCGACAATTGCTCCTTCATCTGTTTGCGGCAGGTCACCGCCTGCGACAATCGGTAAATAATGTTCATAGATGGCATTGGCGATTACCGGTTTTTCTCCGGCAATAAGAGCGTATTCACGGCCCATAATACCCTGAAGCTCGGAAAATTCACCAACCATCAAAGACTCCAGGTCAGCCTTGGCCAGCAGCGCGGCACGATCAACATTCTTCTTGACGGATGGTTTCACTTTGGCAGCAATTTTTACAGCCAGCTTTCGGAAACGCATGACTTTTTTATGCGATGTTCCCAAAAGAGTATGAAAAACAACTTTTTTAAGAGATTCCACTCTGTCTTCCAGCGATACTTTTTTATCTTCCTTAAAAAAGAAAGATGCGTCGGCCAGACGCGCCCGTAATACTCTTTCGTTGCCTTTTACCACCACTGTGATATCGCGAGGTCTGGTGTTGCTGACCGCGATGAAATATGGCAGAAGTTTTCCTTCGTTATTGACAACAGGAAAGTATTTTTGATGCGAAATCATTGTTGTTGTCAGAACCTCTTTTGGGATTTTCAGAAAGTCTTCTTCAAAACCACCGCGCACGATTACGGGATATTCCACGATGAAGCTGACTGTTTCCAGCAAATCGTCGGTATAAAGAAGTTTTCCTCCAACTTCTGACGCAGCTTTCTGCGCTTCGTCGAGAATCATATTCTTTCTTTCAGCAGGATCGGCGATTACAAAATTTTCTCTTGTTTTTTTCAGGTAGTCTTCAAAACCGGTAACGGCAAAAGAAGCCGGGCTCATAAAACGATGACCACGGGATGTATCGCCGCTTTCGATGTCTTCAATCTTCAGGGGGACAACATTGCCGCCGTAAAGAGCAAGCAACCAGTGAATTGGGCGGGCAAAACGTAAATCGTAGTCTGCCCAGCGCATTGATTTGCGGAAGGGGATAGCCAGTATGAAATTTTTGAGAATATCCGGAAGAAGTTCTTTTGTCGGTTGTCCGGAAATTGTTTTGCGCGCACCGATATATTCGCCCTTTTCGGTTGTGATAGTTTCCAGTTGAGAAACTTCCAGCCCCTGTCCTCTGGCGAAACCGATAGCGGCTTTTGTAGGCTGACCGTTTTCGTCAAAGGCCGCCTTTTTCGCCGGTCCTAGTTTCTCAATCGTCTGATCTTCTTGTTTTTGGGACAAATCAGCGATATAAAGAACAAGACGGCGCGGCGTGGCCATGCATCTGATGCCATCAAAAGCAATGTGTTTTTCCGTAAGCGTTTTACGGATAATGTCTTCCATATCAACAATGGCCTTGGATAGAAATCCTGCGGGAATTTCTTCGGTGCCAATTTCAAAAAGCAGTTCGTTGCTCATTTTATCTCCGAATATTTTAAGAAGTTTTCAGAAGGGGATACCCCATTTCTTCACGTTGTTTCATATAAAGTTCCGCGCTGACTCTAGCCAGATTTCTCACCCGGCCGATGTAGCTGGTACGTTCGGCCACGCTGATGGCGCCGCGGGCGTTGAGCAGATTGAAGGTGTGCGAACATTTCAAGCAGTAGTCGTAAGCGGGCAGTGCCAGATTTTTTTCAGCGATACGCATTGCTTCTTCTTCGTAAGTATCGAAGAGCTTGCGCAGCATCGGAATGTCAGCAACTTCAAAATTGTAAGTGGAAAATTCCACTTCACTTTTATGGTGTACATCGCCGTATTTAATTTTGTCCGTCCATTGAAGGTCATAGACGTTGTTGACGCCTTGAATATACATGGCGATGCGTTCTGTGCCGTAAGTCAGTTCAGCGCATACAGGATTGCAGTCAAAACCACCGACCTGCTGGAAATAGGTAAACTGAGAAATTTCCATGCCATCGAGCCATACCTCCCAGCCCAGTCCCCAGGCGCCCAGCGTTGGAGATTCCCAGTCGTCTTCCACGAAGC
>DCVU01000026.1 GCA_002327415.1 Smithella sp. UBA2180 | reverse complement strand
GCAATAGCTACAGCCCTTTTCGCATCAGCCTGACCGATTATGTGCCGATCTAATTTTTCTACTATTTCGCGGGGTGTTAACCCATTGTTATACATACTTTACTTTTTCCCCTTATCTTTACTGTTTTTTCTTTCCTTTGTTTCCATATCAACATCTATTTCTTCCAGTGTTACATGGTCATTAGTATAAATACAAATTTCCGCCGCTATTTTCATGGCCTCTTTAGCAATTTCTGATGATGACAGATTGCTGTGACGCACCAGCGCGCGAGCCGCCGCCTGCGCATAAGGTCCGCCGGATCCGATGGCCATAACATCGTCATCAGCTTCGATGACATCGCCGTTCCCGGAAATAATCAGCGATTTATCTTTATTTACGGCAATCATCAACGCTTCTAAATGTCTTAAAACGCGGTCTGTCCGCCAATCTTTCGTCAATTCCACTGCCGCTCGCAGCAAATTGCCGTTGTATTGCTCCAACTTTTGATCAAACCGGTCAAATAAAGTAAATGCGTCCGCCGTCGCTCCGGCAAAACCAACAATGACTTCATCATTATAAAGGCGGCGAACCTTGCGGGCGCCATGTTTTAATATTGTCGTATCCAACGTAACCTGGCCATCACCGGCTACGGTTACCTTGCCATTATGCTTGACTGCTAATATTGTGGTACCCCTTATCTTCATTTTTCTCCTCAAATAAAACCAGACACTATTAATTTCTGGATCCCGTGTCGCGCTTCGCTTGCACAGGATAAATTCGACTAAGGCTTTTATCGGCGGCTTCGCCTTGAAAAAAGCCAAGTCTCATTTACTTCTTATTGCGCGGGTGTGCTTTATCGTAAACTTCCATCATGCGATTAATATTTACCGCTGTATATTTTTGTGTAGTCGAAAGACTCTCATGTCCCAGTAATTCCTGAATCGAACGCAAATCAGCGCCCGCGTTCAAAAGATGAGTGGCAAAACTGTGTCTCAACGCATGTGGACTGATCTTTCTTCCAATACCGCTTTTACCTGTTACCTCATTAACGATCCGGGCGATACTTCTTGTCGTTATTCTTTCACCCCTTACATTTAAAAATAATGGTTTTTTTAAAATACCACCATTAGTACCTTTTCTTATTTCTCCGATCTTTTCTAAATATTCCTGAACAGCTTTTAATGCCGGCCCGCCGACGGGAACTATTCTTTCTTTTCGGCCTTTACCCCGTACCTTAACGAGTTTTTGATTAAAATCAAGATCAATTAAATCCAATCCGGCTAATTCACTGAGGCGCAATCCTGAAGAATAAAATATTTCCAACATAGCACGATTACGTAAACCCAAAACTGAATTATCATCTTTCGCTTTCAGAAGCTCAAACATCTCATCAACAGAAAGAAAAGTGGGCATATATTTTTCAGTTTTCAATGTTTGGATCATTTCTGCCGGATTATTTTTAATTTTACCGGTACGCAATACATATTTATAAAAAGCTCTCAGCGAAGATACCTTGCGGTTAACCGTAACTTTTTTCACCTTTTGGCGGTACAGACAACTTAAATATTCCCGGATGTTTTCCGGCCCCGCGTCAATTATTTCATCGGGGTTTTTTATAAAACTGTTATTCTGCAGGAAGCGTGAGAATTCCTGAATATCGGCAATATAAGCTATTCGCGTATGCGTAGAAACATTTCTTTCCACTTCCAAATAAATTTGAAAATTTTGAATTATGTTTCCCATAGTATTTATACCAGCTAATCAGACATAACAATAGTCCCACTTAGTCGCAGATGCCCTTTAGGGTTCTTCGCTTGAGGTGTCATTTATCCCACTCCGCTTCGCTTCGGGGATACCACGGATATCTTCGATATCCTCCGCCTATGGCGGGATAATTCAACTAACAGATATTGCCACGCTTCGCTCGCAACATCTGAGTTTCATTAATTCGACTAACGCTTTCTATCGTCAGCGAGTCTCAAATCCCCATTCGCTTCGCTCAGGGGATAATTCGTCCAGCAAATTTCAGTGCGCTTCGCTTCTGAAACTTGGGACTCATTACATCTTATACTTACCGAAATCTTCCGCCGAAAGATTTTCCAGGAATTCTTTAATTTTATCTTCTTTTAATTGATCCAAATCACTGAGTTTAATCCCTAAATCAATATTACGCGATTTTTCAATAACATTTTCATCGACAAATATTGGCGCATGGGCACGCAGGGCAATAGCAATAGCATCACTGGGACGCGCATCAATCGTAAAATCCTGCCCTTCCCTGCTTAAATAAATATTAGCAAAAAAAGTATTGCCGCGAATATCCGCAATCTCAATTCTATTTACTGTCACGTTTAAAGATTTTAAACATTCGTTAAACAAATCATGGGTCATGGGTCGGGGAAAAACAATTTTTTCCAGTTCCGTAGCAATAGCGCTGGCTTCAAATAAACCTATCCAGATCGGGATGGCTTTACTCTCCTGCATATCTTTCAATATTACAATGGGTGTATTGGTAATAGGATCGATGGTCAATCCCGAAACCTTCATTTCAACTAACATTACCAACCTCCTTCATTATTAATCCTTTTTCCTCTTAACGAATGTAAATAAGCCTTTGATATTTTCACATCCACCAGTTTACCGATTAATTCCAATTCACCCTTAAAATTAACAATTCTCCAGGAGCTGGTTCGTCCCATCAAATCATTTTCTGAATTCTTGCTTTTCCCTTCAACTAATAATTCCTGCTCGCTATTTTCCAAAGCTATATTTTTTTCCAGTGTATGCTGATCCTGCAGCAGCTGCAGTTGTTCGAGCCGCATCAACTTTTCACATTCCTCAATTTTCCCCTCTAATTTTTGCGCCGCAGTCCCTTTTCTTTCAGAATACTTAAATGAAAACGTAGAATCAAACCTGATTTTTTCCATCATGTCAATGGTTTCTTGATAATCATTTTGTGTTTCACCCGGAAATCCAACGATAATGTCCGACGTAATGCTAATCCGGGGACTCAATTTACGTAAATGATCAACTTTTTTCATGTATTCTTCCACTGTATAGCCCCTGTTCATTAATGCCAATATCCGGTTTGATCCTGATTGCACCGGAAGATGAATATGCTCACATAATTTTTCTTCCTCGGCAAAACAGTTAATCAATTCGTCAGAGAGGTCACGTGGGTGTGATGTAGTAAATCTTATTCGCTGGATGCCGGAAATTTCGCCGATTTTTTTAATCAAAGCCGCGAAATTCAATCCATTACCTAGAGTTTTGCCATAGGAATTAACATTTTGTCCTAAAAGAGTAACTTCTCTTACGCCATAATCTGCAAGTTTTTTGATCTCCTCGATTATATCATCAGGCGGCCTGCTCATCTCCGGACCACGCAGATAAGGAACCACGCAGTA
>DCVU01000047.1 GCA_002327415.1 Smithella sp. UBA2180 | reverse complement strand
AAAGTGAATGGTGAATAGTGAAGAAATGGATTCCCGATCGAGTCGGGAATGACAAAGAGATTACTGCGTCCCGACAAGTCGGGACACGCAATGATAAAGGTGGACTGCTATGTCACTCACAACGACTTAAATATCGCCGAGAACCGATTCCCACTGAGGATTTTTTTTCATCGCGGCAATTTTTCTCTGAAGTTGTCTTACGGTTATACCAAGAATCTGCGCGGCCTTGCCGCGATCACCATTGACATTTTTTAAAACATAAACCAGCTGCGCTTCATCGTTTTCTTTTAATGTGCATAACTGGCGCGATAAAGTAGATTGATTGGTTGATGTCATTCCCAGATGAGAAGGTAAAATCATATTGGAATCTGTCAGCAGCACCGCGTTTTCAATAATTTGAGCCAATTCCCGGATGTTACCGGGATAATTTCTGCCATTTAACAAATCCATCGCTTCAGGGCTGAAACCGGTAACTTCTTTTTTGTGATTATGACAGGACTTACGCATAAAGTGGAGCGCGAGCAATGGAATATCTCCTGTTCTTTCGCGCAGGGGCGGCAAATGGATATGAACCGATTTAAGCCGGTAGAGCAGATCCAGCCTGAAGTTGCCCTCCTGACAGGCATGCTCAATATCTTTGTTGGAAGCAGATATAACTCTCACATCAACCCACACCGGTTTTGAAGAGCCGAGAGGATAAAAAGATTTTTCTTCGAGCACTCGCAGTAGTTTTGTCTGGAGACCAAGCGGCAATTCCCCGATTTCGTCAAGAAACAGAGTTCCTCCATCCGCCTGTTCGAAATAGCCCCGGTGCGGCGCCTCCGCGCCGGTAAACGCTCCTTTGGCATGACCGAAGAATTGGCTTTCAAACATCGTGGCCGGAATAGCGCTGACATTAACGGCGATGAAAGGACCATGAGGCATCGGGCCCGCTTGATGAATACCTCTGGCTACAAGTTCCTTACCTGTCCCCGATTCTCCGGTAATCATTATCGGATTACCGCCTCCGGCCATAACTTGAGCATATGATAATATGGAACATATCTGCGGACACTGAGTGACAATCCCCGAAAAAGGACTGGGAACCTTACTTTTATTATTTCCGGCTGTCGTTGATAAACCGATAAGCAGTCCCCTGTGTTCATAAGCTCTTTTTATGGCCAGAAAAAGCAGGTCATTTTCCACAGGCTTGACCAGATAATCATAGGCGCCCAGACGAATCGCCTTAACCGTGGTGGGAATATCATCAATTGCCGTAAGAATTATGAATTCCGTGTGAGGACGATATGGTTTTGTCGATTCCAGAATCTGCAAACCGTCAATTTCCGGCATCAACAGATCAAGAAGCACAATATCAAAATCTGTTTCTTTAATTCTGGCAATGGCATCTTTGCCATTATTACAAATATCCACATTCCTTATGCCCCGCCATTTTAAAAGACGCTTTATGGAATTCAGGGCGACCTCTTCATCATCAACAATCAAAATTCTCATAATCTCTGCCTTCCCGTTTCACGAATTATACTTTGTAAATGAGATATGCTGAAAGGTTTTTTAAGTAAGTAATCAGGCTTAACCGCAATCTTGCCTTCCTGCTTGAGGCTTACTGGATCGGAAGAATAAAGTATCACGGGTAAAAGCGGAAAGCGCTCCTTGATTTTTCTGGAAAGTTCCCAACCATTGATTGAAGGCAGATTAATTTCCGAGATAACAATATCCACTTCGGGATACGTTTCCAGATAAGCTACTATATCTTCACCGGTTTTTTCAGAGCCGCAGTCCCAGTCAATAACATCAACAAAGCTCATTTTTATTTCATTCAGATATGAGGCGTCTCTGTCACAGCATAGTATGGCCGGACGAATATTTATCAGTGTTCTAGCATCAAGCGGAAGATAAATGGTAAACTTGCTGCCTATATCGGGCCGGGAAAGGACTCCTATTATTCCATGATGCTCTTTGATCAGTCCGTAAGATATGGAAAGCCCCAGTCCCGTTCCTTCCAAATCCCGGCGAGTAGTAAAGAAAGGTTGAAAAATATGATCCATAACTTCTTTTTTCATGCCGATTCCGTTATCTTCAATTTCAATCAGAATCGCATTTAATCTTTCAATACTTCTGGCTGTTATAATTATTTTCCCTTTGCGCTCGGGCGTAATTGATTGATGCGCGTTAATCAACAGGTTAGCAATTACCTGCTCGAGTTTCTGAAAATGCCCCTGAATGGGCGGCAGATTGCTGTCTATGTACAGATCAATGCGGGAAACGGTTTTGCGAACCTGAGCGCCGACAATAACCATTACTCCATGAATGACTTCTTCAATTTTAACCGGTTTCTTTTGCACTGCTTCATCCGTGCGGGCAAATTCTTTCAATCCCGCGATGACACGTTTAATGCGCTGAGAAGCAATTTTGAACTCCTCTATGATTTCTTTCATGTTCGTGCAGACTTCCACATAACCGATACCCTTGTCACTCCAAGCCGGATGGGAGGCCCCATCGCTGGCCAGAATCGGTTCAACGGCATTCCACATCTCCTCCAGCATGGTAATGTTGTTGGCGATAAAACTGACCGGATTGTTTATTTCGTGAGCAACGCCAGTCACAACTTCACCTAGTGCTTTTAATTTATGGGATTGAATCATCTGCTGCAGATGGAATTCCCCCTCCTGCCGGATTCTTTTATCTTCCGTTATATCCTGCCATGCTCCAACCATGTAACTTCGGAAACGATTGCCGGGCGTTATCAGTCGGCGGTGATCGGAAATCCAGCGATAAGAACCATCCGCCGTCTGGAAACGGTATTCAAATTTGTAATTTCCTTTCTTCGTGGCCGATTTTAATTTTTTAAGAACCTGCTCCATATCTTCAGGATGGATGTGCTCCTGCCAGAAAAGATGATTATCCGTAAATTGGGCAGGCGTGTATCCGGTGATTTCTTTGACGCGGTTGCTGACAAAAGTGATTGTCAATTTTTCATCGGCATTACAGGTATAGGAAACAATGGGAAGAAATTCCAGAATCAGAGATAGATGATCTGTTGTTTCCTTTAGGGCCTTATTGGCTTTTGTCAGTTTATGTGTGCGTTCCTTTACTTTGATTTCCAGCTCTTCATGAGCTTTCAACAAAGCTTCTTCCGCTCTTTTCGCCTGGGTTATATCTTCGAGCGTTTCCACCGCTCCGATGACAGTGCCCTTGGAATTACGGATAACAGCCGCGGTAAAGCGCAACCACCTTCCCCTTTTACCAAGCTCCGGGAAAAAATCGGTCGCCTCATAAGCTCCGGCGATTAATTTTGATTTGATGTATTTGCCGGGATACCACTGAGGAATCTTTTTCTGATATCTATCAACAAGCAAGTCTGCCATACAAGGTCTTGCCGTACTATAAAACGCCCGCCAGTGCTGTCCGGTGCCGACTACCTCTTTGGCCTTGATTCCGCTTAATTCTTCCAGAGCTTTATTCCAGTAAATTATCAGATGATCTTTGCCGATGATAAACGCGGGAATGGGAGATGTTCCAATAATGCTTTTGAGGGACTGCTGGCCGTTGCTGAAAACTTCCTTGGCCCATATACTTTCGCTGCGTTTTCGATTTTTCTTTTCTTTTGGCTGACAGCTTTTCTCTTTCATCTTCTATCACCGAAAAATCAAATACAGCTTTGCCTGGACAATTTATAAAATATTAATGAATCCTGCCTGAACAGTTTCCTGCGGTGGAGATGATCTTATATATGATGATTTACTGTAATTTAATTATATGGAATATGAGACTTGTGTGTCAAGGAAATTAATGAGTCCCAAGTTTTAGAAGCATATAACCTAAATACCCTAAAGGGCACCATGGGGTCAATATAGGCGCGCTGAAACTTGTTGGACGTAATGAGACTCAAACTTTAAAAGTGCAGCGCATTAAAGTTTGCAAGTCGAATTACCCAATAGCTTTTAGCCATTGGGAACTATCCCCTGTGCGAAGCACAGCGGGATATCCTGCGAAGTGGATGGTTCATATCCGTGATTTACTAATTTTTTGCAATGCTTCGATGGATGTGATGATCTGCTCTTCCGTGTTGAAATAACTGAAACTGAAGCGCACTGTGCCCACAGGATAGGTATCAATTGTTTTATGCGCAGATGGCGCGCAATGCAAGCCGGAACGCGACATGATGCCAAATCGTTCATCCAAATCCAGCGCGACGGCGGCGGGATCCATTCCGGCTATATTAAAAGAAACAACCGGCGTACGAAGCTCCATTGATTTTTGCCCGTAAAGAATTATTCCCGGCAATTCTCTGACGCCGTCAATAAACATTTGTACCAGCTTTTCTTCTTTGTTTTTAATTTGAGCGACTCCTTTGGATAAAATAAATTCAACTCCAGCCCGCAAACCGGCAATGCCAACTGTATTGGGCGTACCTGCCTCAAAACGGTCGGGCATGAAATCCGGTTGCACTTCCACCTCCGAGCGGCTGCCCGTTCCGCCAACGCATATTGGTTCTATGCTTTTCTCCAAACCTTCGCGAATATAGAGCCCGCCTGTACCCGAAGGACCGAAAAGAGCTTTATGTCCGGTAAAAGCCAGAAGATCAATATTCATTTCTATAACATCTATAGGATAACATCCCGCTGTCTGAGCCGCGTCCACGCATAAAACAAGGCCATGTTCACGGGCAATCCTGCCTATATCAGAAACAGGCATGACCGTTCCCGTCACGTTGGAAGCATTGGTGATAAATATCGCCTTTGTGTTCTTTTTAATCGCCTTCACAATATTTACTGGATCAAGAATGCCTTCACTATCGCAAGAAACAACCGTTATATCGATGCCCCTTGCTTCCATTGCGCGCAGGGGACGCATCACCGAATTGTGTTCCATACCGGAAGTGATTACATGATCACCGGTTTTTAAAAAACCGAAAATCGCAATATTCAATGCTTCTGTCGCATTTCTGGTCAACACAATACGGAGAGGATCAGGGACATTGAACAACTGAGAGATCTTTTCTCTGGTATCGAAAACTATCCGTGCCGCTTCAATAGATAAGCGATGGCCGGAACGGCCCGGACTGCCGCCGATATTCTGCATGTAATTTTGCATGGCGGCGATTATTTCCGGCGGCTTCGGCCAGGATGTAGCAGCATTGTCAAAATAAATGATATTTCTGTTCATTTTTGTTATTTCATTAACGGAATTTTATTATTAATATTGCAGTAGATGTATCTGTTTAAAGCTTTTTGTCAAGCACCAATTGTTTTTAGTTGTACAGCTAAAGAATTAATCCAGAACTTCCACTGTCATGCCGAATACTTTATTTTTTTCATTGACCAGCAATGTAAACAAACACCAATCCTTTACGAATTTATATGGCGTATAAGACTGCGCAAACCCCGACTGCATAATTTTCTTTTTTGCCTGCGAAAAGGAATCGCCCGGGGCAATGCCAAACATGGTGGTATTTTTATTGCGGCTTGTAATTCTCCAAACGCTGTCATTTTGGGTAAAACTCACAACAAGGTCCAGATCATCATAGTAAAACTCATATCCCTTAATGCATGCTTCTCTTCTGGGCGCAACGCCGTTAACCGCACGGTTGTCTGCATTAGCAAAAAGGGAAATGTTAAATACTTTGATCTGCTTGTTGATATCGTCGCTTCCCTGTTTGTTCAAGGCATAGCCGGCTGAACAAAAAATGCCAACACAAAAGACTATGATCATAAACAAAACATGAAATCTGTACTTTATCAGCATAAGATCATCTCTAAATTAAGCTCCGCTTGGTTAGGCTTTCAGGAAGATCAAGCGGCAGGATTTTCTTTTAATAGATAGTCCTGCCGCTTTCAACAATAAAATTGCGGGAAAGATTATTTCGTATCAGTGCCTTCTACAGAATAACCGTTTTCACTCCAGGCAACAATACCGCCCGGATAACGATAAACATTTTTAAACCCTTTTTTCACGAGAGTTTGTGCGCCCAGGTGGCTTCTTCCGCAGGCGGTAAATCCACAATAAACAACCACCGTCTTGCCTTTGTCTTTGCCGGCAATCTTCAGGATATTCTCTTTGTCGGCCGGTGTTAATTCTTTATCCGTCTTGGGCATGAGACTATTGACCGCACCCTGAATACGAATCTTGTCAAAGTTCTCCTTCGGCATCGTATCAATCAGAATAAAATCTTTTTTCTCGGTAACCCATTTGTTTAGTTCTTCCGAACCGATGAGTTTATAACCGCCATCTTTCACATCTGTCACAAGCTTCACAGCGGCTTTTTCAATCGGCGTTTCCAGACCTTTGGGAGATGTCCCAATTCCGCTCAGGCTTCCGGCATAAGCCGCTGCAGCAAAGACCAACACTAACGCAATAACTACAAAATACTTTTTCATTTTATATATCCTCCTTTTAAATATTGATTTAATTATTTTGATTTATCTTGTTCTCTGAGAATAATTCTCGCCGCCTCCTGCGCCATTTCTCCGGTGAAAGCAATGCATTGTTTCATTTGTCTCGATGAACCCATAATCATGTAGCGGTTGAGTGTCCGGCAGCATAAGCATTTATGACGCTTTTTAAAAATATCATGCAGTTCACGGGAAACTTTCATCGCCTTGTCCACTTTTTTATCTTTGGGCGCGATTCTGCCGAATACCAACCCCAGGGACATGACACCGCCGGTAACAGCGCCGCAGGTACATTTGGCTCCTCCGATACCAACAGGAAACCCTGAGGCCATGGCAATAACCTCATCGGATACCGAGAGATTGAAAGCGTCTTTTATAGTTTTCACGACAGCCTCCGAACAGTAGAAATCACCGCTGCGGTAATATTCTTCCGCCGCCAATCTGATTTTTTCCAAATCCACATCAAGGTTCATAACTATTTCTTTTAATGAAATTTAAGGCCGGGCTCAGAATCGAACTGATCAGCACAACATTTTAGTGTTGGCCCGACGGGGTTGAAGCCCGCGGCCGGCGCCAGCCGGCTCGCCCGGTCAAACTTTTACGCTTATAACGTTGTCTACTCTTTCAACGCCCTGACTTCTTCTATCTCCACTTTGTTCAAAAGAGCGACTTCAATTTTACTTTGCAGCGCAGGTTCAAAGCGCAGGCATATCCCGCAATCCGAACTTATGTTTTTAGGAACGGGGATAAGCTTATGCGGAAGTCCTTCCTTTTTGAGAATTTTTTCCGCTTTCAGAACATAACTCACCGCTTTAAACAGCATCACGGAATATTGAGGCTTTTCGTTCATGGCACAAGCAATCGTCCCGCGCGGCTCATGGTTTCCACAATGTCATACATATTGGATACGATGCCCGTTGCGAGTTTGTCCTTTATCTCAAAATAATTCAAACAAGTGCCGCAAACCAGCAGTTGCACACCTTCGCTCTCCAGTTGCTTCAAATCTTCGAGGACTTCCGATCCCTGCACGGTAAGTTTGACGCCGGTGTTATAAAAAAGCATGATAGACGGTTTTTCCTTTTGAAAAGCTATGGCATGCAAGAAAGCTCTGATCAGAACATAACCCAATTCATCATTGCCCCGTCCCATCGTATCCGCGGAAATGACGATAACAAAAGGACCGGAGGATGAAGTCGGCGCGCCGCAAGACGCGGCAGAATCATCTTTTGTCCGGCTTGTATCAGCCTTTCGTGTCAGATTTATTTCGTAAGTTCCGTCGTTTTTCTTTTCCACTTGCACATCACAGCCTTGCTTTGCACCCAAACGTTTGACGTTTTCCAGCGCCGTTTCGTCATCGACGATCACCTTTACCTGTTCATGAGTTTCTATGGCCTGTTTAGCCAGAACAACCGGTTGGGGACAGGATAGGCCTCTGGCATTTACTATTTTTGTTTTACTCATTGGAAAACCTCCAGTTTTTTTATTTCCTATAGGGGTAGGAACGATAC
>DCVU01000122.1:3990-19726 GCA_002327415.1 Smithella sp. UBA2180 | reverse complement strand
CACCTAAATTCTTCTGTCCAAGGAATAGACAATGGGAAAAAATTTAGTTGAAAAAATTCTTTCGCAGCATCTAGTCTCCGGCGTTCTTGTGTCCGGTGAAGAAATCGGCATTCGCATTGACCAGACCCTCACTCAAGACGCCACAGGCACCATGGCCTATCTGCAATTCGAAGCGATGAACGTGCCCAAAGTAAAAACCGAACTGTCCGTAAGTTATATTGATCACAATACGATACAGATAGGTTTTGAAAACTCGGATGATCATCTCTACCTGCAAAGCGTGGCGCAAAAATACGGTATTGTTTTCTCCCGCGCGGGAAACGGCATTTGCCATCAGGTTCACATGGAAAGATTCGGCAAACCCGGAAAAACACTTATCGGTTCGGACAGTCATACCCCGACCTGCGGCGCACTGTCTATGATAGCCATCGGCGCAGGAGGACTTGATGTCGCAATGGCTATGGCCGGCAATCCGTTTTATCTTATTTGCCCCATAGTTATTAAAATTAATCTTACCGGCAAACTTAAGCCCTGGGTTTCCGCCAAAGATGTTATCCTTAAAGTTCTGGAAATCTTTACCACAAAAGGGAACGTCAACACAGTATTTGAATACGGCGGCAAAGGAGTCGCATCTCTGACGGTTCCCGAGCGAGCTACAATAACCAATATGGGGGCGGAATGCGGCGTAACGACTTCCATTTTCCCCAGCGACAAAATGACCCGCCTTTTCCTGCGTTCACAGCAAAGGGAACGCGATTTTACACAACTCGAAGCCGATAAAGACGCGAAATACGCTAAAGTTGTTAATATTGACTTGTCCAAAATAGAACCATTGACGGCTAAACCTCACAGCCCGGACAATATCAGCACCGTCAGAAAAATGAAAAAAATTGCAGTTAATCAGGTTTGTCTGGGCAGCTGCACCAATTCTTCATACAAAGATTTGGTTACCGTGGCAAAAATTTTAAAGGGCAAAACTGCTCACCCCGATGTAAGTTTTATTTTAGCGCCGGGCTCCAGACAGGTGCTAAAAGAGCTCGCGAATAAAGGCTATCTGGCCAATTTAATCGCCTCGGGAGCGCGAATTATGGAAAACGCCTGCGGCTTCTGTATCGGCAACAGTCAAAGTCCTCAATCAGCCGCTGTATCTCTGCGCACATCCAACCGTAATTTTCTGGGACGCTCCGGAACCATGGACGCCAATGTTTATCTGGTTAGTCCGGAAACAGCCGCCGCCGCGGTAATTACCGGATGTTTCACCGATCCACGCGATTTGAAAATGCGTTATCCAAAAGTCGAAACACCTAAAAAGTTTTCCATTGATGATTCAATGATAATATGGCCGGACAAGAAAAAAACTGCCGATGTTTGCCGTGGTCCCAATATAGGCGTCTTACCCCGCTGTCCGGAGCTCTCCGATACTATTCATGGCAAGGTAACAATAAAGGTCGGCGATAAAATTACGACAGACCATATTATACCTGCCGGCGCGCGGATGAAATATCGTTCGAATATTCCCAAATATTCCGAGTTTGTTTTTGAAAACGTGGACGCAACTTTTGCCAAACGCGCCATGTCCATGAGGCAAGACGGAAAACAAAGCATAATAGTGGCTGGGGTTTCCTATGGACAGGGTTCTTCGCGTGAACACGCTGCATTGTGCCCTATGTTTCTGGGCGTACGTGCGGTTATTGCCAAATCCTTTGAAAGAATTCACGCCGCCAATCTGATTAATTTCGGCATATTGCCTCTTACTTTTTGCAATGAGAACGACTATGATAGAATAGATCAGGAAGACGAATTGGAAATTTCTGAAACAAAAAGAATAATCGCAGGAGACGGAAAGTTCCTGATGCGCAATAGAACAAAAGGCACCGCATTTTATGTAACTTGCGAACTCTCAGCAAGACAAAAGCAAATAATCCTGGCGGGCGGAGTCCTCAACATAAGCAATAAGGCATAATTCCAGCAGGCAACTGTGGGATAATTTCCAATTGCCTTTGGCGATTGGAAATTATTTGATTTTCATTAAATTTTGGTCTCATTAGGAGTAGTAAATTTTCTTATGGCAAAAAAGATTAAAGTAAAAACTACCGTCGTCGAAATGGACGGCGACGAAATGACCCGCGTCATGTGGCAGATAGTCAAGGACAAGCTTATTTTCCCCTACCTTGAGGTCGACATCGATTATTATGATTTGCATATTAAACATCGCGACGATACCGATGACAAGGTAACGGTTGATGCCGCAAAAGCGATTATGAAATACGGCGTCGGCATTAAGTGCGCCACCATTACTCCCAATGAAGACCGGGTTGCTGAATACAGCCTGAAAAAGGCCTGGAAAAGCCCTAACGGCACCATCCGCGCCATGCTCGACGGCACTGTTTTCAGAACACCCATCATGGTTAACAATATCAAGCCGAATGTTTCCTCGTGGAAAAAACCGATAACCATAGGACGTCACGCTTACGGCGATGTTTACAGCAATACGGAATTTGCTGTGCCTTCCGCCGGAAAACTCGAACTGGTTTTTACTCCGCAGGATGGGAGCAAAGCCATCAGCTTGCCGGTATTTAATTTCCCGGGAAAGGGAATCGCGCAGGTTAATTATAATCTGGAACAATCCATATTGAGTTTTGCCCAAGCCTGTTTTACTTACGCTTTGAGCGAAAAAATCGATTTGTGGTTCTCCACAAAAGACACCATTTCCAAAATATACGACGCCGGATTCCGCGAAATCTTCCAGCAGGAATTCGAGAAAAACTGGAAGACTAAATTTGACAAAGCGGGAATTGAATATTTCTTTACCCTGATTGACGACGCCGTAGCGCGCATCATGAAAAGCGAGGGAGGGATGCTCTGGGCGCTGAAAAACTACGACGGAGACGTCATGTCGGATATGATCGCTTCCGCCAGCGGCTCTCTGGCCATGATGACATCGGTTCTGGTTTCACCCAACGGCTGGTTTGAATACGAGGCCGCGCACGGCACCGTGCAGAAGCACTACTATAAACATTTAAAGGGCGAAGAGACTTCCAGCAACTCGATGGCGCTTATTTTTGCCTGGAGTGGCGGCCTGCGTAAACGGGGCGAAATGGACGGCACGCCGGAAGTGATTAAGTTTGCCGATAAGCTCGAAGAAGCGGCCATTGCCACCATAGAGAACGGCACAATGACCGGTGATCTGCTATTACTTGCCGAAAAGAAATCTTCCAACAAAAAAGTTAATACTGAAGGCTTTATCGACGCCATCGCCGCAACACTGCAAAAAATGATATGATTTTTATTTCAACCACTCAAAAGACCAATGGTGTCATTCCCGTCGTAGATGACCTTCAGGTTACGCAGGTGGGAATCCAGGATTTTGTTGTTTCATTTTCTCTTTCTACTTTTTTTGCTAGAGAAAACTTCTCATGATTCAGCAACAAAGAAATAAATCCGATGTAATCCTGCTTCCTAATTTGCTGGATTTTACCCTGGAGGAAATGGAAGAATTTATTTCCTCTCTGGGAAAAGAAAAATTCCGCGCACGGCAGATCATGAAATGGCTGCATCAATCCGGCAGTGTTTCTTTTGAAGACATGACCACCCTTTCCCGCGATTTCCGCACAAAGCTCTCCAAAATCTCGCGCGTCAGCCGTCCGCAAATCGAAAAAATTCAGGAATCAAAAGACGGAACAAAAAAAGCTCTCTTACGCCTGGAAGACGGCCTTTTTATCGAAAGCGTCTTAATCCCCGGGAAAAATAACTGGACAATTTGCGTATCCACTCAGGCCGGTTGTGCCATGGATTGTAAATTTTGTCTGACAGCGCGCCAGGGATTCAAAAGAAATTTGACGCCTTCGGAAATCGTTGGCCAACTGATCACGCTCAAACACGAAACGCCGGAAGGCCCCGGCATCAACAACATTGTGATGATGGGCATGGGTGAACCTCTGGCTAATTACGATAACACTCTCAAGGCGATAAAAATCCTCACCGGCGATTTTGGTCTGGGTATCTCCAACAGAAAAATTACGGTTTCCACTTGCGGACTTGCTCCGCAGATTGTACAACTAGGCCTTGATATTTGCATCAATCTCGCCGTATCGCTCAATGCGCCCGATGACGAAACAAGAAGCAAACTCATGCCAATCAATAAAAAATATCCGCTGGAAGTTTTGTTGGATGCCTGTAAAAAATATCCCATGCCCGGCCGGAGACTGCTTACCTTTGAATATATTTTAATTGACGGAGTTAATTCTTCCGTGCAGGACGCCCGGAAACTGGCATCCTTATTGAAAGGCCAGCGCTGCAAGTTGAATTTAATTATCTTTAATGAATATCCCGGATCACCATTCAAATCGCCATCGCCAAAAACAGTGGAAGTTTTTCAGCAGACATTGATCGACCATCATTACACAACCATGCTTCGCAAAAGCAAAGGCAGCGACATACTCGCCGCCTGCGGCCAACTAAGCGGCGCTGTCGGAAGCTGATGAGGAAAATATTTAAATGAGCAGAAAATCTTCTTTGAAAATCTCTGATGATATTCCGGCTGTTACACAAGCTGATATTGATCGTGCCAAATTCCGGATTAATCTGAAGGAAGTTCCGAAAAAAAAGCGAATTAATATCATGATGGACACCGGAGTATTAGCTTTTTTTAAACATAAAGCAAGTGGCCGTGGTTATCAGACTCTTATTAACGAAGCGCTGAAAAGAGCTATTTATCAAGAGGAATTGGAAACCGCTATCCGACGCATTTTGCGTGAAGAATTGTCGCATGCGTCAAGGTGAGAATCGATCTGTCCCTCATAAAATCAATTTAACACCGAGTTGCATTCAATAGATAACGAAAGGCGGCAGCTACATCCTCGCCGCCTGTGGACAATTAAGCGGCGCCTTTAGCGAAAAATGAAACACTATTCTAATTGTTCTTTTATCTACCGCGTTTCTTTGATGGGAACGGATTATCTTTCTTCGGCTTTTGAGGCGGACTATATTTTTTCTCGCGTAGAAGCCGCGAGATATCTTTTTGCCTTCTGGTTGTCTTTTGTCCAGCCATCAATACCATTTTCTTGTAAATTATCACCTTTCAGGTGGTAATTTACCGGTAAGGTAAATTTTTGATTTTTTTATATGCTCCCCTGCGGGATGCACTTCCCGGTCTTCGGCTAACTTTGTTGGCACAGCCTGCCCCGGCGGAGGCCGGGGTCGTCGCCTCCTCCTTGCCCCGCTAAAGCGGGACAGTTCAGCTAACGAATTTCAGTTTACTACGTAACTGTAATTCTAGTTTCACTGCCGCCGCGTTATCCTTTGAAAGAGAAATGGTATTTTTATACACATTCCTCTTCCAGTGGAAAAGTAAACGCTCTCAACCCCGCGCGGGGATGTTCAACTTTCAATTGCCTCACCAGTTCACAAAGCGGCTTGATTTTTTCATCGCTCACAGCCAATAATAATGCGTTATTATTACCCGGCCAATAGTGCGTGCCCAGTTTCGGTTCGGATTCTTCACCCTCACCCATTAATCCGCTCATCTTGGTGTAAGCCTTGAATCCTGATTCTTTGAAAGTAGTAATGATAACATCATCGGAGGCTTCGGCATAAATAACATAAAACATCTTCATAATCATGACCTCTCTCTACTGGAAAATACTTTTTTGATATTCCCTGCAAGATAAAATCAGCCAACTTTTTTCGCTTTTTTTGAACGTCTTTTCTTAAAATATTCCTGCCAGTCATCAAAAACATCATAAGCCGCCGGCACAACAACTAAGGTAAGAACCAGAGAAGTAATCAAACCGCCGATAACCGCGATGCCCATCGGGGCGCGGGTTTCTGCTCCTTCACCGACAGCTAAAGCTATCGGAAGCATTCCGAAAACCATGGCAACCGTTGTCATGAGAATGGGCCGCATCCGGACGGGGCCGGCTTGCAATATCGCCTCCCTGCGCGACATACCTCTTTCCCGCAAAACATTTGTGTAATCAACAAGCAAAATGGCGTTTTTCTTCACCAGACCCATCAGTAGAATCAACCCGATAAGACTAAAGATGTTCAGAGTCTTTCCGGTGATAAACAATGCTCCAAAAGCTCCGACAAATGACAGGGGCATGGAAAGCAAAACTGTTATGGGATGAATAAAACTTTCAAATTGCGCGGCCAAAATCATATAAGCCATAATAATACCCAGCATTAAAGCAAAAAGGAGGAATCCAAAAGATTCTTTCATTGTATCAGCCATGCCTTGATATCTGGGCAAATAATCAGAAGGCAGAATACGTCCGGCAATTTCATCGAGTTCGCCCTTGGCCTCGCCCAATGGTTTTCCTTCCAAACTGGCAAAAATAGTAATGGCTCGCTGGCGGTCAACGCGGTTGATTACGCTGGGGCCGGTGCCTTCATCTATCTTGACCACATTGGCCAGTTCAACGAGTTTTCCATCGCGGGCGCGCACATAAATACGCTGCATACCCCTGCTACTTTCCCTATCTTCCGGATTTAGTCTCACTCTTATGTCATAACGCTTTCCCCGTTGCTCATCTTTATACCGGACAATGTCCAACTCTCCGCCGATTAACAAGTTAATGGCTTCGGCAACGGTTGCCACGTCCACACCCAGATTCGCAGCCCGATCACGGTCAATATATACTTTAAATTCCGGCTTGCCCGCTTCCAGTGATGTATCCACATCCACTATTCCCGGCAGCTTGGAAAATTCCGCTGTTATTTGTTTGGCGTATTTCTGCAGCGCGGAGAGGTCTTGCCCTCGAATACTGTATTGAATCGGCACCTGCCTTATACCGCCTCCGAAAAACGAAATATCTTCGGCGGATGCTTTCAATCCTGGAATCTGCTTCAGTTTTATTCTTGCTATTTTTTTGATATCTTCCTGACTTTTTTCACGATCAACCCTTGGTTTTAAACCGATAAGCATACGACCACTGTTGGTGGAACCTCCAAATCCCTGAATATAAAAGACAGATTTAACTTCCGGAATTTCCCTCATCAAGGCTTCTGTTTTCTGGAAATATTTTTCGACCTGATCCACCGAATAATCAATCGGAGCCTCTATGCGCACAATAAAATTACCCTGATCTTCCGGCGGCAGGAATTCCTTGCCTAGACCAAATATCATTATCAATATACTTAAGACAAAAACTACCAGCGTTCCCAAAAGCATGGATTTTCTATAGTGCAACGAAAATTTCAGGACACTGCGATAAAAATTTTCTAGTTTTTTATAGTAATTTTCAAGAAAATCTCCGATCTTTTTCCAAAACGACCGCCAAATGATAAAATTACCACGTTTCCCGGAACCTGAAGGAGCAGGAGCATTATGCGGTTTCAGGAAAATAGAGGCCATCATCGGCGTCAGGGTAAACGAGACAAGCAACGATACCAAAACGGCAAAGACAATGGTTAGGGCAAACTGAAGAAAGAACCGGCCGATAATTCCTTTCATGAAAGCAACAGGTAAAAAGATGCCCACGATGGCAAACGTAGTGGCCATAACAGCCAGCCCGATTTCAGCTGTAGCAAATTTTGCCGCCTCCCGCGGCGCCATCCCTTCTTCCACGTGCCGATATATATTTTCAATAACAATAATTGCGTCATCAATCAGTAACCCGACAGAAAGCGAAAGCGCCAGCATCGTCAAATTGTTGAAGGTGAAACCAAAGGCGTTGATCAGCGCGAAGGTAGAGATGATGGAAACAGGTAAAGCCACCGCGCTTATTAAAGTTGTGCGTATATTCTTGAGAAAAAGGAAAACAGCCAGAATGGCGAAAAGACTGCCGATGAGTAAATGGAATTGCACTTCGTTGATGGAGCGAACGATAAAAGTAGACTGATCCATGGCAATATTGATTTTCATTCCGGGAGGAAGTTTTTTGTTAATTTTTTCCACTTCCTTCTTTACCCGGTTGGCTACTTCCACCGTGTTTGTTCCTGATTGTTTCTGGATTCCAATTCCGACAGCCGGAATGCCGTTGAAACGCGCCAGCGACCTTTTTTCTTCCGTACCGTCTTCCGCTCTGCCGATATCTTTTATTTTTACCGGAGCGCCCTTATAATAACTGACAATCAAATCATTAAAATCAGGAATATGGGCGAACTCTCCCTTGATTCGGACAGTGTATTCTTTGGTTTGAGTTTCAATTCGACCGCCAGGCAACTCAATGTTTTCGCGTGCAAGAGCCAGGATAATATCGGAGGGAGCAACCTGATAGGCCTGCATCTTTGCCGCATCCAGCCAGATGCGCACCTGCCTGAGCCGCAAACCGTTTAAGTTTACATCGCCAACGCCGTTGATTCGCTGAAGCTGTTCTTTCAGAACTTCATCGGCGTATGTAGAAAGGTCTCGCACTGATTTGTTACCCGAAAGATTCATCCATAAAATCGGCGTCGAATCCGGATCAACTTTGGCAATCTTGGGTTCCTCTACATCCGTGGGCAATTTGTTTCGAATCGCGGATACTTTTTCGCGTACATCCTGGGCAGCCTGATCGATATTTCGTTCCAGAATAAATTCTATTACTGTGCGGGAAACACTTTCCGTACTGGTGGAAGTAATAATCTTCACACCATTGATGGTATTAACAGCTCCCTCAATTTTATCCGCTACGTCAACATCCATAACATCGGAGCTGGCGCCCTTGAGCGTAGTGGTAACGGTAACAATGGGAAAATCTACTTTAGGAAAAAGATCAACACCAATGCTGGGATAACTAACGATACCAAGAACCACCAGAGCCGTAATAACCATCGTGGCAAATACCGGACGTTTTACCGATGTATCAGCGAGCCACATTGACCTTTACTCCTTCCGACAAATTATTCTGGCCAACAATGACAACCTGCTCTTTATCCTTAAGACCTTCAATTATCTCTACATTTTCCCCATATTTGCCGCCTGTCTTTACAGTTCTCACATGCGCTATATTTCCCTCAACCACAAACAGACTGATCGTTGAATTGTCGTACATTAAAGCTGTCAGCGGAGCAACAACAGCATCGCGCGGCGCCTCTGTATATATTAAAGCCCGGGCGAAAAATCCCGGTTTCAATAAGTGATTGGAGTTGGGAACAATGGCCTCAGCCTGCAATGTTCTCGTCCTTTCTTCCACATTGGGATAAAGCAGATTAACCTTTCCCTTGAAATTTTTACCGGCAAACGAATCAACGGTAAAGATAACTTCCTGCCCTGTTTTCAAACCGGCGATATCTTTTTCACTGATTGTAAAATTTAACTTCAGCGGATCTACTTTGATTAATTGGAATAAAGGCGAGCCATTGCGGACATAATCTCCGGCGGATACTTTCTTTTCTTTCACCATGCCGCGCAGCGGCGAATATATTTTTGTCCGGGAAAGTTTTTCTCTGGAGGTCTCCAACGTAGCTTTTGCTCTGGATACGTCAGCTTCCGCCAGAGTAACCCTTGTGGATATATCGTCAAACTGCTGTCTGGTGATCAACTCTTCCTTGTACAGAGATTCCTTTCTCTGATACTCGGCTTTTGCATTGGCCAGACTGGCTTGCGCCTGCTTTAAGGCCGCATCCGCCCGCCTCTCATCCAGCACATAATCAATTTGATTGATTTCCACTAAAAGCGTCCCAAAGCCAACCGCAGAGCCTTCATCCACTTTTATACTTTTGACAATCCCATCGACTTCAGAACTGACTATCACTTCTTCGTCAGCTTTCAGTGTGCCGGTCGTTTCTATATAAGGGCGGATTTGTTTCTTTGCCGCAGGCAAAACACGGACATTAATCAAAACTTCCTTTTCCACCTTCTTTTCCTTTTTGCAGGAAACTAAAGGCAAAGTTATGAGAGCTATCATCAAAACCAGGAACAGCAATTTTGCCGTCTGATATCTTGATATCTTTTTTATATTGAAGCAAATAAGCTTCTTTAAAATCATGAGCTTTATCCTCCCATTAATAGCCTTCATGTCAATTGCCGGCGGCAACAAACTGCAATAGAGTACCGTTTGATCTCTTTATCTTCAGATAAGCAAGCTGATAATTATATGAGGCTTCCGCCACATTTTTTTCTGCGGAAAGAAGCAATGAGTTGGCATCCATTACATCAAGACTTACAGCGAGACCGTTTTCAAATTGTCTTAATACCGCATTATAATTATCCCGGGCAAAGGCAAGCTGAGCCTCAAGAAACGTAAGCGTTCCCTTCTGTGTCTGTAAATCCAGATAAGCGCCCTGCAATTCAATATCAACATTCTTCTTATAATCATCGTAAGCCAGTTTTGCCTGTCTGTTTTTGGCTTTTGCTTCGTTGAGCTCCGCGATTCTTAACCCGCCTTCAAAAAAAGAAAAATTTAAAGCAACGCCGGCCAGAATGCTTTCTCTGTTTAGCGTTTGCGTCGCGGGATTCTGGTCCGCGCCTTGATAGATAGCGAATAAATTCAAGTACGGCCAGAAAGCGCCCCTTGCATATTTTACCTGCTCTTCGGCCATTTTGGTTTGCATATCATAACTTTTTAAATCAGCTCTCGAATCGAAAGCAATACTGCGCAGATTTTCCATTGATTTATTATCTTCAACCGGCGGCAATGTTTCCTTGAGAAGAAAATCGTTTTCTATGCCAGTAATGCGGACCAGCGCCGTGCGATAAAATTTCAGAGCATTAGTTGCCTTGAGATAATCGGAGCGGGCTCCGGAAAGTTCACCTTCAGCGCGCAGAAGTGATGTTTTGGTAAGTTCACCGACCTTCACCCTTTTTTCCACTGAATTTCGATATTGAGTCAGGCGCTCCATATTATCGGCCGCAATATCGAGAGACTTTTTCGTTTTCATAACGTCATAATACGCAGAGGCGACAGCCAGAACAAAATCCGATTTTGTCGCATCTAAATCGTATTCGTTTTTCGTAATCATTTGACCGGCAATTTTCAGGACATTGAGTTCACGCACACTGATCGAAAAAGATTCATCCGCGCGCACTCCCCATGTGCCCGATTCGTTAGGCTGAATCAGCACGCCGGAAACCGTAGTTTTTTGTTCAGTAAAATGGTTGTATGTGCCGAAAGCTGTAACCTGAGGAAGCAAAAGCGATAAAGCTTTATCCTTGCCAACCTGCGCGATATATAGGTTCTCCTGCGCCATTTTAATCTTTTCGGAATTTTTCAAAGCCTCCCGATAAACATCACTCAGCGCATATTCACGCGCGATGGATTCCGAGACAAAGATAACCGCCGGTATCAACACGATCATCCCGTACAATAATATTTTTTTCATTCCCCAATCCCTTTCTTCACATACTAACTAATAGTAAGGTGAGCCCTGTATACAATTGCACCTCAATGTATAAATAACGGCGGGAATCATATCACTATCAGCATGGAAGTCAAGGATGTCTGCCTGCAGTAAATTGCTAATAAAAACATTATTTAAGGGAAAGACAAACGACATTTGACACGTTCCCGTCAGAGTCGTCACCCCGGCGGAGGTCGGGGTCCAGTTTAAATAATGCTGGATTCCGGCCTCCGGAATGACCAATGTAAAGACAATTAATATGTTGCAGCCTGCTAATAATTCGGGCGAGTCGAAAACGGGCTGTTACCCAAATAAGTTTTGCAAAGATTATAAAGAGCGGTTATAAAAATATCAACACATACTTGGAGAGCAACCGCCATGATGGGTCACCAACCTGATGCACAGCATTCTGATTGGAACAAAAAACAAGAGCCTGTTCATCCTGGAATAAGATATCTCACGCTTTTCGTTTAAATTCTTTTTCAATAGTTCCGTTATCTTTTCCACCTTGTGTTCCGGTTTTATTTCCATTAAAAAATTTTTGGAAAGAAATCCTGTGGCTCTTGTTTCAGGAGGCATATGACGCCAAAGATTAACAGAAATACAGAAAACCACAGGGCCTACAGGGCCGTCTGAATTTCTCCATGCCTCGCGCGCCGACAGGTAAACGACCTGAGACTGCAAATTTCGAAAACGCCCGGTAATTATCTTGCGCAGCCATACCATTCCACTATCATTTCCCTGAACCATTCCGCCGGGAGTTATATTGCTTTTAGATATTTTTTCCTTATTTATTTTAGGCAGATTTCTGGAGACTTCCTCATCATTCAGTGTTGAGGTTGAATCAAGAACCGTCTCACCGCGCAGAACCGGGAATATATACTCAGCCCTTAATAATGTCCCTCTGGCATCCATAACTCCGTGATTGGATCTAAAGACAACTCTTGGAGGATTGCCCCGAACAAGAACTACTTCACAGGTGGGGCCTTCAGTAGGCGATAAATGATCCAGAAAAAACGGAGGCTATTCATTACTGTACCCCGTCCACTTAGAACCATCCACCTCTCTTACCCGGGGTGTAATGCCTGAATCCACCCAGCGGCTGGCA
This sequence comes from Smithella sp. UBA2180, assembly GCA_002327415.1. Classification (GTDB taxonomy): domain Bacteria; phylum Desulfobacterota; class Syntrophia; order Syntrophales; family Smithellaceae; genus Smithella. The sequence goes on along the minus strand of DCVU01000122.1, from coordinate 7,356 downwards.
AATGGATAACCTTTCATTATCAAACGACTCCCGGGATAGGCAGCGGAAGCTGTTTCTACGGCAGCTAGCCACTCGGCTTTATCCAGGACGCCAGTGCCTTCAAATATTAATTGATTATTGAAAGAGAACTCTCTGTCCCAGGCAATCGACATCAAATCGCTTGTTGAGAGTTTGCGAGAGTATTTTGTTGCGGCATTATTCACCAATGACATTTTACACATTATTTTCTTGAAATTACCGAGCACCATTCCCTTTATTTCCGTTCTTTAAGGAAACCTGAGGCTTTCTTCCAAACTCTACGCAGGCGCAAAGAATTGCTGACAACCGAAATCGAACTCAATGCCATGGCTGCTGCGGCAAATTCTGGATTAAGCAGTATTCCGAAGAAAGGATACAAAGCGCCGGCAGCGATCGGTACTCCAATCACATTGTAGAAGAAAGCCCAGAAAAGATTCTGCTTGATCACACGCATTGTTGCCTCTGACAGGCAGATAGCTTCAGGCACTCCCAGCAAATCATCACGGATTAAAGTGATATCGCTGGCTTCAATGGCCACATCAGTTCCAGCGCCAATGGCAATGCCGACATCAGCTGCCGCCAGCGCCGGAGCGTCATTGATCCCGTCACCAACCATGGCGACAACTTCACCCTCGGCTTGCAGTTTTTTTATTTCATCAGCCTTGTTAGCCGGGAGAACATCCGCCAACACCTGGTCAATGCCCAGTTGAGCTGCAATAGCTTTAGCCGTACCGGCGTTATCACCGGTGACCATCATCACTTTCAATCCTCTGCGCTTTAAACTTTCAATCGCTTGTTTGGCCGAAGCCTTTGGCACATCGGCCAGAGCTATAATCCCGATGGCCGTCTTTTCCAAAGCCACATAGACAACAGTTTTTCCTTCACGGGCAAGCGCGGCTGAGGATTCGTCCAGCGCGTTCACAGAGATGCCTTCACTTTCCATCAACATGCGATTACCGATCAAACACAATTTGTCTTTAAGGAAGCCTTTCGCCCCCAGGCCGGAAGCCGCTGTAAATTTTTCCACGGCGGCAACTGTAATTCCATCAGCTTGCGCTCGTTGCAGGATGGCCTGCGCCAGCGGATGTTCCGAGTTTTTCTCCAGCGCCACGGCATAAGCAAGGACCTGTGTGCTGCCAAAACCATCTGCGGTCGCGACCAGATCAGTTAACACCGGTTCACCGCGCGTCAGTGTGCCTGTTTTATCGAAGACGACAACGGAAAGCTTATGTATTTTTTCCAGCGCCTCGCCGCCCTTAATTAAAATTCCGCTTTGCGCCCCCAGGCCGGTGCCCACCATAATCGCCGTCGGAGTAGCGAGCCCCAACGCACAGGGGCAGGCAATTACCAGAACGGAAACAAAGTTAATCAAGGCGCGGCTAAAATTGCTCTCAGTTGGAAGAAAATACCAAACAGCAAAAGTAATAAAAGCAACGACAAAAACCGCGGGAACAAAAACAGAGGCGACTTTATCCGCCAGACGCTGAATGGGAGCCTTGGAGCCTTGCGCCTCTTCAACCAGACGGATGATTTGCGCCAGAGCTGTCCCAGCGCCCACGCCTGTCGCGCGAAAAGTGAAACTGCCTGTTTTGTTCATGGTGGCGGCAAATACCTTTTGTCCGGTTTCTTTGGCCACCGGCATGCTTTCGCCGGTCAACATTGATTCATCAACTTCGGATTGACCGGATAAAATTACTCCGTCAACGGGAATTCTTTCGCCGGGTTTGACCAGCAGGATATCGTCAACCGTTACTTCTTCCACGGCAACTTCCAAATCTTGATCTTCTCTGATCAGATGCGCCGTCTTGGGTTTAAGATTCATCAGCTTTTTTATTGCTGTCGAAGTTTTTCCCTTGGCTTTGGCCTCCAGTAGCCTGCCTACCAGAATCAGAGTGACGATCATTGCCGCGCCGTCATAATAAACGTGAGGCATGACACCTGCTGTCATGAAAAAATGAGGGAAGAAAGTCGCCGCAGCGGAATAGGCATAGGCCGAAAAAGCGCCGACTGCTACCAGAGTGTTCATATCGGATGTTTTTTGCAGCGCTGCCTTATAAGCGCCAATAAAAAAACGGCTGCCCACCCAAAAAACAGCCGGAGCGGTCAAAACAAACATCGCCCAAAGCATGGTCTGGCGGGGAACGAAATGCAACAAACTAAACCAGTGCTGCATTGAGCCTAGAAAGATGATAACGCTCAATATCGCGCCGCAGGTAACTTTTAATTTCAGATCTTTTAATTCTTTGACCCGGGAAGCTTCAATAGGATCGGCAAGACTATCTTTAAGTTCACCTAGAAATTCATAACCTTGTCCGGTTATAATTTTCTCCAGCTCCGCAAGGCCGCCCCATTCTGCTCCATGAATAATTGTGGCCCTGCCGGTAGCAAGGTTTACATTCGCATCGATCACGCCGGGAACAAAATTCAGCGCATTTTCTACGCGCCTCACACAGGCCGCGCATGTCATCCCGCCCACAGAAACAGTGATTTTCGCCTGATCTGAACCGGACGTTACTTTATTCAACAACTTCGTACCCCGCCTTTTTTATTGCCCCGGAAACTGCCTTGGAATCAACCGCTTTTATCTCCTCATAAGTTGCCACGCCGCTTTTTAAATCGATCTTGACATCTTTTACCCCATCCAGAGCGGCGAGTGCCTTAGTAGCAGCCATGACACAGTGCTGGCAGCTCATCCCTTTTATTTTTATGCTTTTCATCGGGAAGACCTCCTTCTTTTGCAATTAATTTAAGACCTTTTATTACAATAGCAAGATTAATAAATATTTTTTATTTTTTTTCGCTTATGTCTGCTATTATATCATGCTTGATTTAAAATTTATTCTGTATTATTGCATAATAAAGGGAAACTAATGATTATCAAATGCTGGGGCTCCAGAGGCTCTATCCCTGTTTCGGGCAAACAATATTTGCGCTACGGCGGGAACACCACTTGTCTCGAAATCAGGACAAATGATGATAAAATATTGATCGTTGATGCCGGTTCCGGTATTCGTGAGGCGGGAAATTCTCTCATTGCGGCCGGCCGTCATGATTTCACTCTTTTATTAACGCATGCCCATTGGGATCACATTATGGGCTTCCCCTTTTTTAAATCCATTTATTCACATAAGACCAATTTGAACGTCTGGGGTTGTCCTTTCGCCCAGGATTCCATAAAAGAAATGCTTGTACGCACCATGGAAGCGCCTAACTTTCCGGTAAATTTTGATGCCATCCACGCCAATATATCATATCAAGAAACGTGTCTTGAATCTTATACTCTCGGTTCGATGATTATCACTCCCATAGCGCTCAGCCATCCTAATCAGGGCACGGGTTACAGGTTCG
>DCVU01000122.1:0-3893 GCA_002327415.1 Smithella sp. UBA2180 | reverse complement strand
CATGGAATGCTTTGCCGTTGGGCAATCAATGGAATTTAAGCTTTAATTTTCACAACTAATTTCCGGAAATAAGAAAGCATGTTTTTTATCCTGCACATTTTATTGATGGCAACATCGACTTTCGGCATAATTGCCGGCGTCAGCGCCGCCATGTTTTTTCGCAGGAATAAAAACTGGTTGAAAGTTCATAAATATTTAAATTCATGTAGTCTTACGGGAATATCAGCAGGCATAATCATGGCTTTCATTTATGTTTCCGGCACAAACGGTGAACATGTCGATGGACTCCACCAGATTATCGGCTTGACCGCTTTTATTTCTGCTGTCGTCACCTTGCTTCTGGGATTTTATCAATTCAAAGCCAAAAATAAGTCAGCTGTAAGAACAACGCATCGCTGGCTCGGACGGTTTTCTTTGTTGCTGCTCCTGACGGCAATAACGTTGGGATTGATACTAATCAATATATTTTAAATAAATCTTTTAAATCGCGCCACTTCGGTCAAATAATAATATGTTCCTGCCGACAACCCCAGCGGAATTAAAAAAATTAAATTGGGATAAGCTTGATGTAATTCTTGTCACCGGCGACGCCTACATCGACAGCCCTTTTATCGGCGTTTCCGTAATCAGCCGCGTTCTCACCAATGCCGGATTTCGTGTGGGAATCATCGCCCAGCCCGACTGGCAAAGTGATACCGATATTTGCCGCTTGGGGGAACCGGAATTATTCTGGGGCATCTCCGGCGGCTGTATGGATTCGATGGTTGCCAATTATACAGCGACGAAGAAAAAAAGGCATGAAGACGATCTAACCGCCGGAGGTAGAAATAACCGCCGTCCAGACCGAGCTTGCGTAGTTTACGCCAATTTGATCCGCCAATATTTTAAAGAAACCAAACCGCTGATACTGGGCGGTGTAGAGGCAAGCCTTAGGCGTATTGCCCATTATGATTTCTGGTCGGACTCCATCCGCCGTTCTATATTATTTGACGCGCGCGCGGATGTGCTCGTTTATGGCATGGCCGAAAAAGCTATATTGGAACTCGCGCGAAAATTGCGGGATGGTCAGGACATAAAAGACATCGGGGGAATTTGTTATATCTCCCCTACCCCGCCACATGATTACATCGAATTGCCCGCCTATGAAAAGGTTGTCACAGATAAAAAATCTTTCAGCCGGATGTTTAATACATTTTACCAAAACAATGATCCGTTAACCGGGCAGGGTTTGTTTCAGCAGCACGGCCCACGTTACCTTGTCCAAAACCAGCCGCAACCTCAGCTGACAAATGAAGAACTGGATAATATTTACGCGCTTGATTTTGTCCGCGGCGTTCATCCTTCTTACTTGGCACAAGGTAAAGTCAAGGCAATGGAAACAATTAAATTTTCGATAACTACTCATCGCGGCTGTTATGGTGAATGTAATTTCTGTTCGATTGGTCTTCATGAAGGAAGGACAGTAATCAGCCGCAGTGAGAAATCAATAATTGATGAGGTGCAAAAACTCGCTGTGCTGCCTGATTTTAAGGGCTATATCCTCGACGTGGGCGGCTCCACGGCTAATATGTACGGTATCGAATGTCTTAAAAAACATACCAATGGCGCGTGTAAAGACCAAAGATGCCTTTATCCGCGAGTATGTTCATCCCTGAAACCTGATCACAGCCGCCAGATCAATCTGCTGAAGAATTTACGAAAGATAAATGGCGTCAAAAAAGTGTTTGTCGCTTCCGGCATTAGATACGATCTACTTGAGGCTGATAAGAAGCATTGCACAAGTTACATGCAGGAACTGGTCAAACATCATATCTCCGGCCAGTTGAAGGTGGCGCCGGAACATGCGGCACCTGGTGTCCTAAAGCTGATGGGAAAGCCGCAGGCTAGGTCATTGTTAAATTTCAGGCAGATTTTTGAAAAAACGAACCACTCATCAGGACAGAAACAATTTCTTACATATTACTTTATTGCCGCCCATCCGGGATGCACCGAGGAAAATATGCGTGAACTTAAATCTTTCGCCAGCCGAGAATTAAAAACCAACCCGCGGCAGGTGCAGATTTTCACGCCACTTCCTTCAACTTATTCTGCTCTTATGTATTTTACGGAGACTGATCCGTTTAGCGGAAAGAAAATATTTGTAGAAAAAAAGATGGATAGAAAACAAAGACAAAAAGATATTGTTATGGAGAAAATTAATTAACAATATTCCGAAGATTTTTCTCAAAACTCTTCAGCGGCAGGCATCCATTTCTTCAACTAAGAGTATTATTTGTTAAATTTCGCAAACATCCAAAACGGCATACCAACCGGATTAAGCTTTGTATATTTTTGTTTACACGAAATGTAATCCTCGAGTTTCTTGATTGCTTCATCGGGTGTATCGACGAATTCCATGCCTGCTTCATAAGTTTCATTTTCAATGATAATTTTGTTCCATTTTACTTTTCCAAAAACGATTATATTCTGACGCAGATTCTTCAATGCTAAATCTATTTTGAGAATGGCATTGACAGGCAAAAGAATATTGGCCTGGATTCTAGCACCGCCCACAGATATATCCTTGGTGTAGTTATAGAGGATTTTTTCTTTAGGGGTATTTTCTCCTCCGGAGACAATAGTTATTGTGATCTCATTATCCTCTCTCAGTCGGTCCGATCTTCTTTTCTCTTCCCCTTTCAATTGTTCGGCGTTCTTTTTCTCGCTTTCCCTTTCTGGTTTCACTCTATTCTTCTCGTGCATAAAGACCCATTCTCCTTTTTACTCAGAATCTCTCTTTTTCACTCTTTACTTTAAATACTGCCTATCCATTTGTTAGATATAAGAAACTCCATCTTGCATGTCAATGAAATATATACCACATAAAATATAGAGAATTACGTTTATTACAAATTAAACGGTATTAAATCCGTCCGTATTTATCTTCGAACCGTTCAATATCATCATCACCACAGTATTCACCCGTTTGCACTTCGATAAAAATCAATTTTTCATTGGAAGAATTCTGAACGCGGTGTTTTGATTTTTGAGGAATATCAATTGCACTGCCCGCGCGCAGAGATTTCTTTTTGCCGTCAACAATCGCAATTCCTAATCCTGCAACAACAAACCAGTGTTCGGAACGCAGATGATGAAGTTGTAAGCTCAAGCATCCACCGGGGTCAACAACAATTCTCTTTACTTTATGATCAGGAGCATCCGATAAAACTTCAAAATTACCCCAGGGACATTTGGTGACTTTTGCCATTTCGCCCTCATGAATTTTTTTTAAGCTAGCATAAATTCAGGTTAATTAAAAGGCCTTTCAAGCTCGCTTTAGACATAAAATTATGGTAATAATGCAAGCGCAAAAAGGCTTAACTGACACCATATATTTTGTTGCCGGAATAGTAATTAAGAATGGACCATTTCAGGAAATATTTTGATGGATATCACCTATAAAGTCAACAGAAGCAGGAAAAGAAGAAAAACCATTTCCCTGCAAGTCAACAATAAATCCGAGTTAGTGGTCATTGCCGCGCCCTACTTTACACCGATTGATGAAATAAACCGTTTCGTGCAGGAAAAACAAAACTGGATAAAAAAAATTATACAGAAACACAAAGATGAAGAAATTAAAAATAAAGCACCGGAATATAACACCGGCGAAAGGTTTTATTATCTGGGTCAATCTTATCCCCTGGAAGTTTTTTTTGAACCTTTTGAAACCGCCGGAATTTTTTTCTGGAATAATTTTTTTTACCTTAACGCACAGGGAAATAAAGATTTGAGAAAACATTATTTTATTTCATGGTATAAGAAAAAAGCACAGGAATATATTAGTCAACGTGTTGATTTTTTCAGCAGGAAGCTTAAATTGCGTCACGGGAACATTACTATAACGTCAGCTGAAA
>DCVU01000110.1 GCA_002327415.1 Smithella sp. UBA2180 | reverse complement strand
AACGCTTGCTTTGGGGTTCATACCCATGGTTCCTGAAAGTCTTATGAAGAATAAATTCTTTGCCGTAGTGGATTTCAACCGCTAAGTATGATAAATAAAACTCTAATGTATCAAGACTTTTGAATTCCTTAATTCCGTTAAGGAGGGAAAACAGTGAAAAGAATAATTTCTGCATTATTCGTATTTTTTGCTTTAGTAGTTTCTGCTAATGCCGGGGATTTCTATCTTTGTATTGATCGTAACGGCAATTCCATAGCCACCGATAGTCCTCAAGATGGAATGAGAGATTGTGTTTTAAAGGAATCTTACGTAAAACCTTCACAGGAAGAGATGACAAATGGAAAGGAAAAAGGTTTTGTAGAAAAAGGTAATGCCATTGTAAAAGCGAAAGAAACACCCGAAGTAAAAGTGAAACGCATAAATAATTGTATTAATTGTTGTAACGACAGAATTCCAGGATGTTATAATTATACTGCTGATAATAGACTTTGTCTTGCAGAAAATAAAAACTGTGTTGCCACTTGCAAATCAGAAGGTTCATCTTCTTCAACATGGAGTGATTGTTGGTCTCAATTCGTAAGTAAATAAATATGATTAATTATGTAAATATTGATTTTAAATAATTCAATGGTAACTCTCGTTCTTTCTGACTCAAATATATTGGCGGAAGTGCATGGGAATCGAAAACTTGCAATTCGCTATAAGTATCTGAATTAACATTACCTGTTTTTATCTATCGGCACGCTATCGGCACGGATTGAAATCACATTATCCCGGTTCACAACTTCGCGCAAATCGGTCATTGCATTGTGGACATACTTTTGAGACGTTCTTATATCCCCGTGCCGCGCCAAATCTTTCACCTGAAATGCTGAAGCATTTTTTGACCAATCAGTAATTGTGCTGTGCCGTGTTGCTTCATATAAAGTCAAATCTTTTATGCCATACAGTGACCACAAATCCCTCAGGTAAGCCGGTTTATATCCTCTGCCTGTAGATGAGTTAATAAAAAGGAAATCCACCCCGAAGCGCCCTGTGGCATGTTTTTGCGCTATCTCAAAGGCGCGTCTCGATAGTGGAATCCATTTCCGATGTTTCCCTTTTGTTTTTTCAACAAGACGATATCCTGAGTATGTCCGTTGAATTAATGCCTGGGCACCGGGTATATCAATGTCACGCACTTGAGCGGCACAACCTTCAGATATTCTCAGGCCGGTTTCACGAATGAAAAGCAAAATATCTTGATGCTCTGCTGGAAAGCGTTTAATAACTGCTATCTGCTCTTCATAAGGTATTGCCTTTTGTGTCTCGCCGGTCGTGATTTCAATATCCGGGAAGATAGGCAATCTTACCCGTTCCCATTTATTCAGCCATTTGTAAAAAGTCTTGAGACAGTCGACAAGGTTTTTGATGTACTTCTCAGATAATCCCGTAAATCCGTTTACAAGTTCCTGCAAATGGGAAAGCTCAATCTCACGAACATCAAGTTCATATAGCGGCCCATAGTGATTTTTCTTATATGATTGATACAGCTTCAGGGTCTCAAATGAAAAGCGTCCGGCTTCGGCTTCAATGGTTTTCTGCTTTATCCATACATCATATTTATTCTTAAATTTGTTTTCAATGATAGCAGGCTGAAGCCAATCATTGATATTGAAAGAGCGGTCTTTTATTTCCTTATTGATTTGAGTTAAGGCTTGAAAAGCCATTGAGAAGGAAAGAGCAATGCCGTTTTTATCGTGATAGATTCTAAGGCGCTTTCCTTTGACAGATATACGGATGAGACAGGAATCATATCCGCACTTCGGACAAACCCTTTCCCGTCTGGTTACCCCGCACCGCTGACAGCTAATTGATCCACGTGCAATAAGTTCCGCCATGATCTCGCTTCCAAGACCCTTTTGAGATTGGCTTTGAATACTATATGACGAGTCAACTGTCAATGATGCGCTCCTGGCTGATTTTAATCACGTTCTTTTATAAATTTTTCGAGTGTCGCAATTCTCTTTTCTAGTTCCTCTATTTCAAAAGCTTTAAAGGAAATTTCCAAGATTGTTTTAGCCGCACTAACGCGCGACGATGAGGGGCTTTTCTTGTCTTCCATGATCTCAGCAAGGGCATCCACCGCCTTACCTGCTGAGTGCTGAAGGCGGCATATAGCGTGATTGACAAGTTCTTTTTTCGCGGCCCTATATTCCTCTTGAAATTCTTCAAGCTTAAGCCAACGCAAAAGAGTACTTTCAGATATTCCGGCCTTTTTCGCTGCCTTTTCTATAGAGGGTTCCTGTAAAAGGGCACAGATCGCGCCCTCTTTTTTTTGCTCGAATTTTTGGCCGTTTCCTTTCATCAGCGTTCACCTGCTTTCTTATTTATGAGCTTTTATTTTCCCGCTCACATGGAAGGCCAAGGGAAGAACCGTCAATTGAAGCCAACATCCCTTTAAATACCCGTTGATCAACTTCCGGCTCTGGCTCGCCACACTCTTCTTTAGTTTCACACCACTTACACCACAGATTTAAGCGTTCTGTTTGCTCTTCAAACCATTCAGCAAGCGAGATAGGCAATTGTTGACGTAATGATTCAAAATATTTTTTCAAATCCTTTGTATTATGTAAGCCGACAACAATGCTCATCATCGTTACCTCTCCATAGTCCCCACGATTTAACTTATTAAGCATTTCCTCAATACTCGCCGGTTCTTTATTCACTCCAAACCGCTCCTCTAATTTGTCAACTCGCTTTTCGATGTTCATTTTATTTCCCCTTTCTTTTTTTGTTTAATCATTAAAGCTATTCCAACCAATTACTGGCCGCGATAAATTTCGCACCTTTTACAAGCTTGTAATTGCGATAGAGGCCACGCGGGTTTATCTCTGTTCGCCAGGCTTTCGCGTCAACGATCTTTACCTGATTGACTTTTTTGTCGGATAGATAATCAAGAGCAATATACAGCCGCGCCTTTTCTTTGCTGAAGTCACCGCCGCGCCCTGAATCTTTGCCCTCTGATTTCTGCAAGGCAATGATACAGATTCCTTCTTTTAGTTTATTATGAATCTCTTGAATGTATTGCGCGACCTTCCAAAAGTCTGTTGTCACTTCCAAGAAATCAACGATAAAGATTTTCTTTTCCGGCGTAATCAGATCGGCAAAGTTTGATGCACGATGATAGGCTTGAAATTTCCAATCTGTAAGTTTAACATCATTGAACAGTTCAAGACGTTTCCGAAATTCAGTGTCACCCATTTCGGAGTTGAGATAAACGATCTCACGCTGTTTCATATTTTCTTTGACTATGTTCAAAAGGAAAGCCGTTTTTCCGGCTGATTTACTCCCGGCCACTATGACAATATTTCCGGGATAAAGTTTGCAGTAATTATCAATACCCAAAGGCAAGACAAGCGGGAAATCATCTGTCGGCGCGTTCAGAAAATTGACTTCTTCAAATTCATTTTCAATCCGGCGATAACAGCCGTCTTTCTGTCCGTGTTTTTCAATGATTCCTTCCTTCTTTAAGCGTAAAAGATTTAAGACAACATTCTTCTTTTCCTGTCTTGAAGTCACTTGAAGTCGGTTGAATACATCTGAAGTCAGGAAGAAGCCATTTGAAGTCACTACGAAATCCCGGACTTCCTGTGAAAAGTTAATTTCTCGTTTATCGGCGCGTTGAAATGCGGATTCAATTTTTGCCTGGATCCATTTCCTGTCGGAATTTTCGCCCCATGAAATTATAAGTCTTTCAAGTATTTGTGTGATTTCTTCTTTAGGCATACCACCTTTGACAAGGCAATTACTGACATGGAAAAGGTCATTATCCCGGCGGCCATTCTCGAACATTTTAACGGCACTGACTTCAGTTTTGACTTCACCCCTATATATAGAATTATTTATTATATTATTAAATGCGCTTAGAAGCGCATTAGGCACCGGCGGCGGCGCGATCTCTGCCAATGACAAACCGTTAAGCCATTCATACCCCTTGCCGTTACCATTCATTGAAGGCGCGGCTATTATGTAGCCACCCTCGCCGCGAATATCAACACCCGGCATTATGGCCGCCTGAACAGTCAGTTTTGAATCTTTCGGATATTGAAAATAGAAGTGCCACCCGCCGCGCGGAGTTCGTGCTGTCGGTATTTCCAGAGAATCCGGCAAGAGTTCTTGAACAGCGTCAAAGCCTTCCTGTGAATCGCAATCAACAACAAACACCCCTGAAATTTGCCCTGTGACGATTCCTATCATGGCATTAGGCCATTTACTCCACCATGTCCTTATTTCGTTTGCTGTGGCCTTCATGCGTTGATAATCAGCCCACTTGATACAAGGTTTCTTATCATGGCTTATAGGAATCACTGGCAATCCGCGCTGGGCGTAATTCAAGGCTGCTTGAAGGATATTCATTTTTTATTTCCTGTTTTCTTTAACTGAGCATTGAGATCATCAATTTCCTTTTTTGTAATTTCGATCAGTTGCCGTTTAAGAAAAATCTTTCTCTTGATGATTTCCGTTTCTGTCATGGTTATAGACTCCCTTGTTCAATATTTGCTTGAGCAAGATCCGGGAAAATATCATTGACGTTTGCACCAAGTGCTTTTGCAATTTTCTCAGCCTCGTCCATATGTGGAACAAGACCCCTTTCAAATTGACTGATGCGCCACGGCCCCACGTTAGTTTTTTTAAAAAGGTCACACTGAGATAATCTTTTCTCCTGCCTTTTTAATCTTAATTTAGAAAACATAATTTATTCTCCCTTGTGTTTAATGATGTTGCTTTCATTTTACGATTATATATTAATGGCTATGCCTAGCTAAGTCAATGTAATCATTGGTGAATATATGTTTGTGTGTTTTGATAAATTGAGACGTGGCACCGTGTAGTGAAGACTAGGAGCGGGTTTTATTGGGGAAATCGTGCGTAATGCTTATTCGTATTGGGTTAGCTGATTATGGCTGGTTTAATTCTGCGTTTTCTCAGTGTTTCGGACAATGTCACATAGTCATTTTCTGTGCGTAAACCACATGCAATAAAGATCATTGCCATATTGGCATATATGCGGCGTTGTGTTTTTAATGGTGTAAATTCTTTATAAAGCACAAGCATTTTTGATATTAGAATATTTTCTTCTTTTCTCCATCCTGCTGAATCCGGATTACATAAACTCATTAATGGTTCCGGTAATCTTTTAATTTCTACATTAAGACAACTTGTTTCTTTTTCCTTTATACGCTGAATAGATTTCTCTGATAGCGTTTTCTCTCCAAGTTGTCTGTGTGAAAAATTGACACGTTCGATTTCTGATTTTCTTTTTATGATAGCATTTTTAACGTCTTTATTTAGCTCGATAAGAAGCTCATCAAATGTAAATCGTTCTGTCATAAATTGGGCAATTAACGCTGAAGCATCATCAAGAAAGGATTGTTTATTTTGCTCATTATCAAAAGAGGGAGAAGGGATAGTACCATCATCCAATGTGCTGCCTTTTATTACTGCTTGCCGTATCTTTCTTTTGATTTCTTCGCTGCGTGTATAAGTTATTGCACCAGTTTGAGGATCTATCAGAACTGTTTTGTGAGTGTATCGTTTATTATTCATTTTCCGCCCCCTGTCGCGGCCTGTAGTTTATCCGGGGCAGACGGTTCAGGAAAACCGCCGTTTCGGCCTGCAGAGCCTAGCCCCGAAACATATCTTAAAAATTATATACCCGAACAGAATCAAAATCAAATTCGTTCATAATACGACCGTTTAATGAACACCCGCGCAACCTAACTGCTTGCTGTAATTAGCTTTAATCGTTCTTAAGTCTGTATTGATCGCTTTGTGAATGTATCCTAAAGAAAGCCCAGTGCTCCTTGAAATATCTCGATAATGTTTACCCGTAGAGTGCAACCTCTTTGCTTTCTTTATTGCTTTCATGGCCTCTTCATCTTCTATCAGACGATTGCCTTCAATCCTATATCCAAAGGGTACGCGGCCGCACCATTCACCGGCTTTCTTTTTATATTTTAAGGCATCTGTGGTGCGTTCTGAGATAAGATCACGTTCCATCTGTGCCAATGCTGAAAGTATTGTAAGCACGAATTTTCCGGCTGCTGTCTTTGTGTCAATCTTATCCGTGATACTGTGAAAAGCTATGTTTTTCTTTTCCCATTCGTCCAGGGTGCTTAAAATGTCAATGGTCTTACGTGAAAGCCTGTCAAGTTTATAGACGATTACAGCGTCAATTTCAGCGGCCTCAATCATGGTATTAATCCTATTCATGCCGGACCTGTCCATCGTCTTGCCGGAAATGCCTTCATCTTTTATCACGCCCACAAGTTCAAAACTATTAAGGTCTGCATAAGTCCTGATCTTGCTTTCCTGATTGTCTAAAGATATTCCTTCCCGCGCCTGATCTTCGGTGCTGACTCTTATATATCCGATTGCTTTCATAATTATAATCCTTTCTATGAAAGGCGGATGCTTCCAAACCCGCCCGGTTCAAGGTTAACATTATACGTTTCTGCATAGCCCGCCGGAAATTACTTTAAGTGTTGGTTTTTCCCGCTTCATAGACTTATAGATATTGCGCATCTCTTGAATTGCCGGAGCTATGTCAATAAATATACTAGGATTTTTCAAATAAGTTTTGAGTGCAATCATTAAAACATCAAGCCGCGCAAACTTTTCAGCATTCGCATTCGTAGGGGAAAAAAATAGCATATCTTTTTTGATTCCCGGATAGTCTTTGATTATTTTTCGTGCCGTTCGTTCAAATTCATTATTCATGCTGTCACCTCAGCCGGATGCATACTTGAAATAAGATTTTTTGTGTTTATCGCTCTGGTTAATGCTTCGCTAATTATTGGTGATATATCAAAAACATTGCTGTCGTGATCACTGGTAGCGTGTAGAGAAGCAACAATTAAATCAAGATCAAGTATAAGATTATCGTATTCATCCATTGTGAACGCTGTCTTTTTTACTTTCGTGTCCGCCATGTTTTGTTTTACTTTTTCCATCTGTCAAACCTCCATTTTTTATATATGGTTCTATTGAGCGTTATTGTGTTGCTCTGCTTTGCGCTGTTCCTCTTTCCGCCATGCTTTGAAAGTGTCAGATAATATATCACCTACTTTAAGATTTGATACATCGGAAGGCTTATACAGTCCGCCTTTAATAACTCTGGATTTTTCAGAATATTTGACTCGCCTTTCCTGCTGCAACTTAGACTGTTTTACAATTTTAACCTTTCGGGGATCATCAAATTTAACGGCATTCATTTTTACTGTCTCCACTTTTGGAACATGATCATTATATTCGCTCAGGAGATTCAAATTATAGACTAGATTCCGTAAGTCGCTACATACTCTATCCGGATTTTTTTCGGCCTGCTTAAAGATGGCATTCAACGCTCTGACAAGCTCGCTATGTTTTAAAATTTGAACGTTACCATCACAGCAAGAAGTCTCAGCGTTTGGATCAATGCCACATATACTGTCAACATAGACTTTTTCACCATTCATATATCTAAGCTTCATTTTCTTGCCTCCATAAAATAAAAACCCCTCAAAGACTTCTCGCGGCCATAGGGGCCGCCCACAACGTCACCGCTACGGGAATCTTCAAGGGGTTCTTGATTATGTTTACTTGTTTTTTCATTGTCCTATGTTTTGAGAGATTTAATTTATATCATATATATCCCCTATATCGGGGATTGTCAATATATTTCTTATTGATTATTAATCCAGTATATTATATATATTCACCATGCCGACAGATAAGCCAAAAATATTAATAACACTTGAAGATAAACTATTGACCCGAATAGATGATTACCGTTTCGAGAATCGAGTTAATACGCGCTCTGAAGCTATCCGTCGCCTCCTGGAAGAAGCGCTTAGGAAATATGAATCGAAATCACAGTCTAAAAAGAAATAACGACAATTCTAAGAATTAAAGGGAGTAAGCATATGAAATATAGTCATGCTCTATTTGCTTTTATAATCTTAATATTCTTTGTTTTCTCCGGTTGTGCTTCAACAACTCCACTAATCAAAGCCTCTGCAAGTGGTGATTCTTTGGCTGTCCAAAAGCTCATAAATGAAGGTGCTAATATAAATGAACCTGATAGCAGAGGTATGACACCTTTAATGTATACTATTCAATACAATAATATAGAAATGGTAGAAGCTCTTATAAAAAAAGGTGCTGATGTAAAAATAAAAGACAAGTCTGGTTGCACACCATTATATTATGCGGTTTCAGCTGGGAATTGCAAATTGGTAAAAATGCTTATTGATAAAGGTGCTGATATAAATTTAGGTGATAATTATAAACGAACTCCATTAATGAATATAGCCTATGATAATATAGATATGGTTAAATTATTAATTGAAAATGGCGCTGATGTTAATGCAAAAGATTATGCTGGCAAGACGGCTTTAATGTTTGCATCATCTCCTGTAATAGTTGGAATACTCATTGATAAGGGTGCTGATGTTTATGCTAAGAACAACGAGGGCTATACTGTCTTGCAAGATGCATATTATCTTAAAGATATTGAGAAAGTGGCAATCATACGAAAGAAGACAAATTGGAAAGAACAAGACGAACAATTCGGCTTGTATGAAGCACTGAAAAATCCTTCTTTCTATAAACCAGAACCAAATATGTTTGATGTTCCTAAAGACAAAGAACTAGCCTACAATACAGCCGTTTACGATTGTAATAATCTTTCAACTACTGGCAAGACAGGTCTTTTACTCGCTACTGGGCCAGTAGGTTATGTGGCTGGTATGGCATTTGATGCTGTTACCGTTCCAAGGAAATTTCAGAATTGCATGGTAAAAATGGGATTTGAATGTAAAAATAATTGTTCAAAGTAAAAATAATATTTTATCAAGTTTCAGAATCATAGAACAATAAGTTACAAATCATAAATTATTTTTACAAGGAGGGTATTATGAAAAAGATTTTTTCGGTCATAGTATGTTTGTTCATGTTGGTAATGCTTCAGGGAGTTTCCTTCGGTGATACTACCAGTACTACTATTAAAGGGCCATATATTAGCAGTCAGTTGGGAGCAGCTATCTTGACTGATAGCGATTTAACAGCTCCAGAAGGAACAGGTACGATTGAATTCAAACCTGGCTATGCGGTTGGTCTAGCAGGCGGGTATAACTTTGGAATGTTCAGATTGGAAGGAGAAATCGGATACCAGATAAATGACATCGATAAGGTTAGTGCTTGTTCGGGAGGGTACTGTGGCTCTGGGAATGCTTCAGGTAATGTGACAGCCCTTTCGGGCTTGGCAAACGTCTACATTGATTTTGTAAACAGCAGTCCGGTTACGCCATACATAAGCGGAGGAATTGGCGTGGCGAGAATTGACATCAATGATTTTAAAATAGAAGGAACGCTTATTGGAGATGCTGATGATACGGTATTTGCGTGGCAGGTCGGAGCTGGTGTCGCCTTTGCCATCAACCAACATTTTACCATTGATTTAAAATATCGTTACTTCGCTACGGCAGACCTCGAGTTCACAGACACCAAGTATACAGTTGCAAGTCACAATATCTATTTCGGATTCAGGTACAATTTTTAGCTGACTTGAAGAAGTCTTCAATAAAGCCAGAGGAGGAATGTCACCATCCTCTGGCTTTATTTTTCAACTGTCAAAAAGTGACACTCTCAAAAATTAAGCCTATTCAATATTTTTATGCTAATCCCTTGCACACCATTTCCAACGAGAAGAATCCCTGTTTCGCCTATATCTTTTTTGCGATTTAATTTTTCTGGTTAATTACAACTTTATCGGCACGGCATCGGCACGCTTTTAAAAAGTTAATGGATTGAAATTAAAGGGAAACATGGCGGAAGTGCATGGGAATCGAACCCACCCGGGACGGTTTTAGCGCCCCACACCGGATTTGAAGTCCGAGAGGCCCACCAGTGACCTTGGCACTTCCATTGGGAAACTTAAGAAGAATTTAACTTTAAAAGCAGCCTATGTCAACAGGCAAAAAGATTATTCTCCCTTAAGTAAGGAATTTCCTACAAGTGAAAAGACTCCGTTTGAAATAAAGAGTCGTCCAGTAATTGAATCGTCACCTGAGCGCCCTTTTTGATTCGGGTTTCGTTTTCGCCCATGACGATTAAGGCGTTGGCCATGACCATTGATTTCAAAATGCCGGAGCCTTGATCACCGGTGACACTGGCAATATATTGATCCTTTTCCTTTTTAACTACAGCGCGAATAAAATGCTTGAAGCCTTCGCTTTTCTGAATTTCCTGAGCGCAGACGGCTTTTGCCGTCTGGCGGAAAATTTTTGTATGTCCCTGCATTTTTAAAAGTGAGGGACGCACAAACTGTTCAAAGGAAACCATCGCGGATACGGGATTGCCCGGCAGACCAAACAAAGGAACGTCTTCGATGGCGCCGAAAGCCAGGGGTTTGCCCGGCCGCATGGCCACTTGCCAGAAATGCATGGCATTGCCCATTTTCCCCATGACATCTTTAACAAAATCATAGTCTCCGACGGAAACGCCGCCGGAGGAAATGATCACATCGGCATGCAGAGCGGTTTTAAATTTTTCCTGCAGATCAAGTTTTTTATCTTTGGAAATTCCCAGCATGATCGGTATTCCCCCGCATTCCAGTACCTGTGCCGCCAGTGAATAACTGTTGCTGTTGATGATTTTTCCCAACGGAGGATTTGTTTCGATATCAACGAGTTCATCACCGGTAGACATAATCGCAACACGCGGCTTTTGATAAACACTGATAAATGCTTTTCCTAACGCGGCGAGCATTCCGATATCCGCCGGACGGAGAGAGCTTCCTCTGTTAATAATAAGATCTCCTTTTTGCACATCTTCGCCGGCAAAACGAATATTCTGACCTTTTTTTGCTGAGGTATAAATGATGACGGTCTTGCCGTTTTTCTTTGTATCTTCCTGACGGATAACCGAATCGGCGCCTTCAGGAATAACCGCGCCGGTCATGATGCGGGCTGCTTCTCCTTTTTTTATTTTTTTCAGGGCCACTTTGCCCGCCGGGATATCTTCAATAATTTTGAGCTGGAGAGGCCTATCTTGCGTTGCGCCTTTAGTATCGATGTGGCGCACGGCATAGCCGTCCATTGCCGAATTATTGGCGGAAGGAATATTGTGCGGGGCGAAAACATCTTCGCCGATTACCCGTTTTTGTGCTTCCAGAATATTTATCTTTTCCAGACCAAGCGGCCGGAAATTAATAAGAATTGTCTTCAAAGCATTTTCCACAGAAATCATGTCTAATCTCCATTTAAGTTATACGTGACACTTTATCAAAGACGAAGCGGTTGTCAACAGATAAAGAAGGTGATTAAGAATGATTTTAATGATAAAAAGAAAGTATCAACATTCAATACCAAGGCTGGCGGTATGGATTGCGCGCATGGCGGCCAACGGATCGGGCGCGTCGCACACGGCGCGGATGACTGCCACGTTATGCGCATACTCACTCAGGCCGGCAATGCGTTCCAAATCCAGTCCGCCGATGGCAACTATGGGGTGGCGGCTGATGGCATGCGCGGCCTTAATGGCCTCCGGGCCAACGACCGGATCGGGTATGGTCTTGGAGTTGGTAGTATATATAGGCCCGAAACCGATGTAATTCACCGGCGCATCATTCGCCGTCGCCACTTGATCCAGGTTGTGCGTGGAAAGGCCCAGCAGCAGCTCCGGACCGATCAAACGCCTCGCCTCGGCAGCCGGAAGATCATTCTGACCCAGATGCAGGCCGTCCGCACCGGACATGAGCGCGATATCGGGCCGGTCATTGACGATGAAAAGCGTGTCCGTGCCTGCGGTGATGTGCCGCAATTTCTGCGCCAGGACGAGGTGTTCGCGTTCATCATGGCCCTTATAGCGCAATTGCACGCACGGCAGACCGGCCTTGACGGCCCATTCGCATACGCGTTCATAACCGTCAAGCGGCTTGGTCAATATCAGGTATAGACCTTGCCGCAATGACAAATGAAGTCTTCCTTTGCCGGGAATCGAATTCATAGACGTGCCAGAATCTCTTGCGCGGCTTTTTGGCCCGAGAGCAACATGCCGCCAAAGACCGGGCCCATGCGATACCCGCCATAGACAGCATTGGCCGCCATGCCGCTGACATAGAGGCCGGGATAGACCTCACGGGTATTCGCAACCGTTTGTAATTCACCCTGCTCGGCCTCCATGGATTTTTCACCCACGATTCCACCGGTGCTCGTATTCAATCTGACACCCATTTTACGCACCAGTACTTCGGCTACGTTGGCGGGATGGCCCGTGCCATCAATGACATACCTGGCATGCAGGGTAATCGGGTCCACGTGCCACTTCAAGGTATCAACCGCGGCCCAGTTGATCACCAGACCGGCTACGCGTTCATGCTTGATGACCACATCCTCCATGGCAATCAGGTTGAAGATCTGCAAGCCCGCCCGCACAGCCTTGTGGATCAGGGTCGTAGTAACATCCACCGCATCCAAAACATAATAGCCTGGGGCATATTCTTTGCCTTCCAGATCAAATTCATCCAACAGGTGTTTACCGGCCTCCTGAACCACGATGGCATTGAACATCATACCGCCGCCCCAAAGACCACCGCCGATGGAGAGCTTGCGTTCAAACATCGCTACCCGTTTCCCGGCCTTGGCAAGATAATAACCGGCCACCAGACCCGAAGGGCCGCCGCCGACAATGGCAACATCAAGTTCCAAAGAGCTATCAAGTTTTTTGAAATAGGTTTCGAGAATTGCGCGACTGATTGTAACTTCGTTTAACATATCTACCTCCTGGTTAGTTTTTTGGGGGGGACGAACAGACAAAAACGACTATAAAAAAAATCCGTTTCCTTATAAGGGGAAACGGATAACTATACCTTACTTTATCTCCCTACACCGGCATTATCCGGATCAGGTTCAAAGGGTATAATCTCAGGCTCTTGTCGGCCACCCCTGTCAATTATAAGAACTTCCTTATTTGTGGGATAAAATATATGAAACGCGGCCTTGTGTCAAGAATATTTTAGCTGCAATCTGTAATCTTCTTTCGTTGAATTTTGGAATTGCCGGTTTCCGGGAAGTGTTCCATGAAAAATAAATCTTTAGGCCGCTCAAACACCGGCAGTTTTCTGTTCACGGAATTTTTGAAATCGGGAGATTCATATTTCCGGGGATCGGATGTTTCAATGATCAGGACAATCTTATCGCCGAGCCGGGCATCGGGAACAGAGGAGATAATAAATCTGTCGGCGATGAGGTCTTCGATCTTCTTTTCGATTGCTTCCGGATTGTGTTTTATTCCACCGGAATTGATGACGTTGTCCAGACGTCCCAGCACTTCAAATTTATTTTTGTCGATCATGCGCACGATGTCTCGGGTCTTCACCGTACCATCCGCTATATAGGGGGCATCAATAACCAGACAATCATTTGCATCCTTATTGATCGTTACACCGGGCAGGATTGTATAATATGGCGAGCGTTCTGCGCCGTTGAGTCTGCGCAGGGCAATGTGCGAGACGGTTTCCGTCATCCCGTAGGTTGAGAAAATCTCGTTGTTCAGTTCCTTTAGTTTCTCCTCAAGCGGGGCGGGTATCGCTCCGCCGCCGATAATAAGTTTCCTTATCGATTCAATCTTTTTTCCCCCATCGGGACTATTTAAAATATTATGGACCTGCAACGGAATCATGGCGGAAAAATCAAATCCATCATCCAGATTTTCTAAAGGATTTCCCCGCGGCTCTATTGCCGTGAGATTCAGATTTCCCACCAGGGAACGAACAAGCATCATCTTCCCGGCGATATAGTCGCAAGGCAGGCAGAGAAGCGCTCTATCGCCTTCTCTCAACCCCAGATAATTCAGCGTCATGCGGGCGCTGTTGATCAGTCGCTTTTTTTTGATCTTAACCGGTTCGGGCGGTCCGGTGCTTCCGGAAGTGTGGACGATAACAAAATCGTTGTCATCATACCATTCGACGATGAAGGCCAACAGCGATTTATCCCCGTTTGCATAATGCGGATTCCGCAGTTTGTCCCGGCAGTAATCTGCCAGCGCTGGTTTGTCGTGCCACAAGGTGGCTATATTCGGTATTTCAGTCATTTTGCAATGATGACAGGTTCCAGGTTTTGTTAGCGTCAAATTTTAATTCGGCATTATTAATGTAAAGAGGAGAATCGAAATTGTTCATAAATAATTGACCGGTTCCCAGTCCGTGGTGCCGATGGCTCTCCAGCGTGGAAGTCCATTGGGCAATGGCGTTCAGGCCGATGTTCGATTCGAGGGCCGAGGTAATCCACCATCCGGTATTTGACGCGCCGGCAAGTTTAATCCACTCGCCGCACCCCCCGAAGCCGCCGTGCAGGGACGGTTTAAGAACCAGAAATTGAGGATGGATATCGTTGATGAGTTTCTGTTTTTGATTCAATGATTCGATTCCTATTAATTCTTCGTCCAAAGCGATGGGAAGAGGACTGTTGGCGCATAACCACGCCAGAAAATCAGGTTGCCCCGGTTTTACCGGTTGCTCGATTGAATGGACATGAAGCGCCGCCAGCGCATCTAATCTATCCATCACCTTTACGGGATCAAAAGCTCCGTTGGCGTCAACCCTTATTTCAACATCTTGGGCCCTATATTCCTTTCTTGTTTTCTTGATGAGCGAAAGTTCGGCATCAAAATCGAGTGCGCCCACCTTGAGTTTAATGCAGGCATACCCTTCCTTCAACTTGTTTCGTATTTGTTCGTCGAGGAATTCCGGGCTTCCCATCCATACCAGACCGTTGATTTTTATTCCCCGTGTTCCTTCCGTGAACCCGTTACGATAAAATATTTTAGTTCCCTTATTCCGGTAATCACGAAACGCCGTCTCCAGTCCCATTCTTATCGATGAAAATCCCGCCAGCGCATCGGGCGTCAAATCGCAATAGCTTTCAATGTTTCCGCAGGTATCAGCCAGTTTATCTTCAAAACCGGCGTCGAGCTCCGGGCTCAGACCCGGCAGTGGCGCGCACTCTCCAATGCCGGTTTGCATGGAGTTGCCGGAATCAAAAACGGATATGAACCAGCTTGCTCTTTCGGTATAAATACCCCTTGATGTGCCTGCCGGTTGCTTGAACCGCAGGATGTACTTTTTACAGGAAGCCTTAATCATAAACTCCAGACCAACCCGATGCCGAATAAAATGGAAAATATAAATGTGGATAGCGAAAGCTTTTTCAGAAAAGGGTCCAGTTTTGCATTATCCTTTGTTTTTAATATGGCATTTATATCGAAAATGAAGATCGGGAATATCAGAAAAATCAATAGTTGGCTGGCCGAGATAAAGTTTAATGCGGTAAAAGCCGCAGTGCCGAGCAATCCCGATACAATAAGAAGCGAATGATATATTTTTGCTTTTGCCAATCCCATCCTGGCGGCGAAGGTTATTTTCCCGCAGCGTTTATCGTTTTCCATGTCTCTCATGTTGTTAAGGTTCAAGACTCCCATGCTGAACAGTCCCAAAACAGTTGCCATCAAGGCGGCACCCCAGGAAAGTTCGTGCCGGTGAAGAAAATATGTGCCTAAAACTCCCGTCAAACCGAAGAACAGGAATACCGAAATATCACCAAGCCCGCTGTACCCGTAAGGATTTCTGCCTAGTGTGTACGTCAAGGCGGCAACCACCGAAACCAGGCCAAGAAACATAAAGGAGATATAGTAATGCCAGGAAAGTCCACTAAGCCCTTCACAGATAAGCCACATCCCCATGAAGATGCCGATGATTGCCGTGGCGACAATCCCTTTTCTCATCTGCGCGGGTGTTATCGCCCCCGACTGCACGGCGCGTAACGGACCAACCCGGCCGGCATTATCCGTACCCTTTACGGCATCGCCATAATCGTTGGCCAGATTGGATAATATTTGCAGAAAAACAGCGGTCAGTGAAGCCAGTATAAGCACATGTAGATTGAACGCACCATCGAACAATGCCAGGGCGCTGCCGGTTATAATACTCGACAATGCCAAAGGCAATGTCCTCAATCTTGCCGCTTCAATCCATGTACTAATACTTTTTACAATCATGGGAACTTAGGGTATTTATGGAATTTAGGAAGTCTTTTTTCCAAAAAAGCGTTTTTCCCTTCCTGAGCTTCTTCCGTGAGATAATACAACAGCGTCGCGTTTCCGGCAAATTCCTGTAGGCCCGCCTGTCCGTCCAGATCGGCGTTCAATCCGAGCTTGATCATCCGCAATGCCATCGGGCTACAAACCATCATTTCTTTTGCCCACGCTACAACTTCATCTTCCAGCTTGTCCAACGGAACAACCTTGTTGACCATGCCCATTTCCAACGCTTCCCTAGCGGAATATTGCCGGCACAAAAACCATATTTCCCGTGCTTTTTTCTGACCGACGATGCTGGCCAGATATGAGGAGCCGAAACCGGCGTCAAAGCTTCCCACTTTGGGTCCCGTTTGCCCGAAAATAGCGTTTTCCGATGCGATAGTCAGATCGCAAACTAAATGAAGAACATGTCCGCCGCCGATAGCATAACCGTTAACCATGGCGATAACCGGTTTCGGCAACGAGCGTATCTGTTTCTGGACATCCAGCACATTCAACCGGGGAATGCCGTCTTTTCCGATATAGCCTCCCTTGCCCTTGAGATTTTGATCTCCTCCGGAACAAAATGCCTTGTCTCCCGCTCCGGTAAAAACCACAACATTAATCGTATGTTCTTCTTTGCAGATGCGCAGAGCATCGCTCATCTCCATCGTTGTGGTAGGCCGGAATGCATTCCTGTATCTTGGCCGGTTAATGGTTATTTTTGCTATCCCCTGCCAGTATTCGAAGAGGATGTCTTCGTATTTTTTGATTCGTTTCCAGTTCCTTTTTTTACTCATAATATGTTTTTCTCAAACCTCATAAATGTATTTGTTTTAAAAAATTAAAATATGACTTTAATATTCCGGCGTTTTGTTCTGTAGGGGTGACAACTTCGAGAATGGCCGGTTGTTTGGTAAAAGCAGAAGTGTAAAGCCATTTCAGCCCCTCTGTAAGCGTTTTTTCATCAACTGCTGTAAAACAATCCAAACCGTAGGCTTTGGCAACATTTGCCGCCCGGTAATTGTGCCTTGCTTCAAAATGTGTTTCCAACCCGGGCATGGCCGACGATCCGTCAAGAAACCTGAAAATTCCGCCCCCGAAGTTGTTGATGACAATTATTCTGAGATTACCAGACAGATACTTGTTCCAGATAGCGTTTGAATCATAGAAAAAAGCAAGGTCTCCTGTGATTACCGTGGTAATGTTATCCGTTGCATAAGCAGTTCCGGCGGCTGTGGACACAGTCCCATCGATGCCGCTCGTGCCGCGGTTAGACATGAAAGTGATGTCCTTGTCGCAGGTAAATAGCTGAGAATACCGAATGGGTGTACTGTTCGACAAATGCAGCAATGAGTTATCCGGCAGATACTTTATAATGATCTTGAACGCCTTCAGATCGGAAAATTCACATTTCCCTAAAAAAATATTATGCTGCTGCCGGGTGATGAGATCGAGTTGTTTCCATTTGCTTCCATAATCAGATTCGCCGGGAAGAAGAATATCTTTAACGCAGGTGAAAAAACATACAGGATCGCCGGGAATGATATCCGTAAGAGACTGGAACGTATCGATATGTTCGCCTGACCGGGAAAGGTGACAGTGCGCCTTCGGTTTATTTTTTCTTAGAAATTTTTTAATATTCTTCGAGACGATATTCCCGCCCAGTGTAATGAGTAAGTCAGGTGCATAATCGGCTTCAGCTTCGATTGCCGATAAGACATTGTCGATGTGGGAAACGAGATTGTCGCCCTTGAGATTCGACGTTGTTTCCGTAAGCACGGCAACGGAAGGATCGGCCGCCAGATTGTTCAAAAGTGCGCCCAGTCCGTTTGCAGGAGACATTTGTCCGGCGACAATCATTTTGTTTTTGCTTTGATTCCAAATCGCGGCAAACTTTTTAACCGTGGCATCCGCAGGAGTTTCTGTTTCCCGATGCAGATTGATAATTCTTGGTTTTGGCAATTGCGCGCCAACCAATTCGTATAATGGTTCGGAAAAGGGGATATTGATATGCACCGGGGCAAATTCCGGATACACCAGATCGTTAACTGCCTGGTTAATAATCCTCGTGATGTACCATTCATCGTCAGGGCTTTCGACTTTGTCGATCAGAGAGTAACTGCTCCGAATGTAGTTGCTGTAGATATTATGTTGCCTTATGGTTTGGCCGTCGCCTTGATCAATCCATTCCGGGGGGTGATCTGCCGTAATAATCAAAAGGGGTATCTTCTGGTAGTATGCCTCGATGATGGCGGGCGAGTAATTAAGCACTGCCGAGCCGGATGTACAGGCAATTACAACGGGTTTTTGCATCTGGATGGCCATACCCATTGCGAAGAATCCGGCGCTTCGTTCATCTACGATATTCAGGCATCTGAATTGATCAATGGCGGTAAAGGTGTTAATCAGCGGGGCGTTTCTCGATCCCGGAGAAAATACGATGTCCCGTATTCCTTTTGCGAGGAGGATTGATGCCAGATGCTGAACGCTTTTTTTCGTTGATATCATATTAATCATTCTTGATAACGGATAATAATAGTTTTGCCTTGTGGTTGGTTTCTTCCCACTCGCTTTCCGGCACCGAACTGGATGTGATGCCTCCTCCGACATAGATAATGACGCGATCAGCCAATATTTTCATGCAGCGGATATTTACAAACAGCCGCAGATCATTTTCAATCTTCCAATTGCCCAGAAACCCGCAGTAGTATTCCCGCCGGTGTTTTTCGTTATTCAGGATGTATTCTTTTGCCGTTTCTTTCGGAAACCCGCTAATAGCCGGTCCCGGATGTATTGCATCGATAAAAGATGTAAGCTGTTTATCGATTTTATCACCGGATAACTCAAAAGTGGTTTTAAGATGAGCGACATTCCCCGCATATTCGGTAACCGGGCCTGTCTGGGAATAATTCTCAATGCGAAAATATTTTAACCGGTCTGCAATAAAATCCGTGACAATCTGCTGTTCCCGCTTCATTTCTGCGGACCATTTTATTTCATGACGTCCTCCGTTTATGGGCACGGTGCCGGCAAGGGAAACCGTATGATATGCGCCATTTTTTTTCACCAGCAATAATTCCGGCGTTCCACCCACCCAGATGCCTATCCCCGGCAGGGAAACAAGATAAACAAAAGCGCTATCAACCTTCTCCTTTAACTTCATAAGCAAATTGCCGATGGTAAAACTTTGGGAAATCTTTACGGATATGGTTCTGGAAATTATTACCTTATCGAATTTCTCGGCTTTTATCCGAGCAATCAGCTTGTTTAACAACTTCAAATAGTCCGCCTTGCTGATATCGCAACTAACCGCATCTGAATGTTCAGAAGTCAAGAGCTTGCATGGTGATAAACGATCCTGCAGTCCTGCAATTTTTTGAAATCCTTTCAGGTGAACATCCGGATTAATAATAATGAGGGGGGAATGACCGGAAATTGAAAAGGGGGCAAAGATAAACCCCTTGTTATTATTCAAGTCACTGAAAGAACTTAATTTATGGATAGCGCTTGTTTGCTGTAAAATTATTTCCGGTTCCCTTTCTCCGGGATTAAAAAATACCGCAAAAGGATAAGGACGGTTAATCAGATGGTCAATTGTATCAATCAGCGCTTTCATACAGCGTCACCTTAATGTTTATCTGGTGGGCAAGCGCTTCATCCATCCGGACAGCCGATACGTCAACGATCATCATACCGTGCATCATGTTTGTATTTGCGTAGAGCCTGCTTTATTGTTGCGGAAGTATAGGGAAGAGTGAGTTGCGTGTCAAGCAAAAGTGGGGGGAAGATAAAAAATGATTCAATTAATTCCAATTCTAAAGGAAATTTTCGCCATACTGGCGAAAATTCTCGGTAATCTAGTGACCTATTTATTATATGCTCTTCATAAGGGAATGCGCTTCCGATCGCGCTATTTTTGTTGGTCCCGATTCATCGGGGTTGTCGACTTCCTCAACGCATTTATAACGCGTGACCTTGAGGTTATACGCCTCGTTGCCTCAATATTTTTTTTTGATTTAGCAATGGCATGTTTGGATTTAATTAAATCTATCTTTGAGTTAGAAAAGGCATTTATTTTTAATGGTAATTTTCAGGGAAGAAATTTTCAATTGAATTATCAATAAAAGAAGATTAGAAAACATCCAAGATTACCCATTCTGGATTGAAGAGCTATTTTTCATTCAGAATGGGTTTTGGTGTTACTTAAAGGAAAGTTTGAGATGTAACAAGTGCGGAAAATTATCACAAAGAAAAACAGAGAAGACATCGAGTCTTTGCGTAATCTTCTGAGGCAGATTGAAGAGGGGTTGACAAAGGTTGATGTAGTCGGACTTAACGGGGCGGCTCGTCCCTTTCTTGTCTCTCTTCTTTTTGAGCGTCTGGAAAGACCTCTTCTTGTTGTCTGTCCGGAAGAAAAAGAAGCGGCCGCGTTTGCGCGCAATTTAGCGTTGTTTCTGGGAGAAGAGGTTGTATTTTATTATCCGTCGCTCGATTTTCTGACAGTTGACATGTTTGCTCTCCAGAGAGAGGAAGAATTAGCCCGTCTGGAAGCGCTGACCATCCTGCAAGTAAACACTAGAATCATTGTGGTTACTTCTGTGGTTGCCTTAATGCAGAAAGTGATGCCCGCTGCCCAATTCAATCAATATCTGCAAATAATTTCTACGGGCGATACAATAAATAGAGATGATTTCTTATCGCGTCTGATGTCCGGGGGTTACAAAAGAGTAGGCCTGGTGGAGGAAAAAGGAGAATTCAGCATCAGGGGCAATATTATTGATATCTTTCCTCCTGCTGAAAAGAATCCTCTGCGTCTGGAAATGCTGGGCGACGAAATCGAATCTATCAGAACTTTCGATTCTTCCTCTCAGCGTTCGATAGGTCAGACGTCGGCTTTTGTTGTGCCGCCGGCCGGTGAGGTGCTGATCAATCCACAATCACTGGAGTTGGCTGTTCGCAATATCCGGCGGCGTGCAGGCGATCTTTCCCTCTCCCACGAGATTCGTAATGGCCTGGTAGATGCTCTACAGAACGATCTAACCACTTCCATCAACCCGATATTTTTACCGCTGTTTTATGAAACATATGACGATACCGGGTTTTCGTATAATAAACTGTCCAGTCTTTTTGATTATTTGCCGACGAATACTCTGGTGATTTTGGATAATCCGCTGGCCATAAATCAATCGGTGCAGAACGCGGAACTAAGTATCGACAAGTTATTGTTCAAGACTAAAAATAGCGGCAAATTTTATCTGGAAAAAGAAAACGCTTATATTGATCCGGCCGCTATCTTAACCAATATGGACAGATTCGGGCAGATTTCTCTGGAAGGACTTAATCTGGATCAGGGAAAAGATATGGCGGCAGCAGCTGTTAATTTTGAAACTTATCAGTATCTGTGCGAGGGAGAACTTCTTGCCGGTGAAATCAAGGAAGATGCTTTTTTGCGCAAGACTGTGGAAAAGATTAAGTCATGGTTGGCCGATGGGATGATTATTTTGTTCTTCTGTCCGGACCAGGAAGCTCTGCATCGGATGAAACATCTGCTTTTATCCTATGATTTGCCGGTTCAGACGTTATCTCAAAACAAACCAACTCTGGAAATTATTTCTCAAGGGGAAGGAATATCTCAGCTGCTTTTATTGGAAGGCGAGATTTCCACAAGTTTTATTATCCCGGCGATGAAACTGGTTTGTTTGAGCGAGGAAGAAATATTTGTCAAAAAAGCACTCCGCCGTCGCGTGCGTCCTACGCGGGAAGGTTATTTTTTAAAATCATTCGGTGATCTGAAAGAAGGCGACTTTGTCGTTCATACGGATTTCGGCATTGGCGTTTATCGCGGATTGAAAAAAATCACCGTAAGAAAAATCGAAAACGATTTTCTGGTTATTGAATATGCGGACGGTGATAAACTCTACATTCCCGTTAATTCTCTGGATAGGATTCAACGCTATCTGGGTCCCGAGAGGTATGTGCCTAAAATAGACAAAATGGGCGGTACTTCCTGGGAAGCGGTAAAAGAAAAGGTTAAAAAGTCTGTGCGGGAATACGCCGAGGAGCTGGTTTCCATTTATGCCGCACGCGAAGCGTTGGAGAGAAAATCATTTGCTCCGCCGGACAGGATTTACGAGGAATTCTGCTCTACCTTTGAATTTGAAGAAACGCCGGATCAAGTCAAAGCAATTGAAGATATTCATCTCGATATGGATGACGGCAAACCCATGGATCGTCTTATTTGCGGCGATGCAGGCTTTGGTAAAACGGAAGTGGCAATTCGTT
>DCVU01000012.1:1330-8521 GCA_002327415.1 Smithella sp. UBA2180 | reverse complement strand
TTTTCCGCACCGGCTTCTTTTGCCGCAACGATTGAATAATGCAAAAGTGGCTTGCCATTTAATTCATGCAGAACCTTAGCCAAATCCGATTTCATGCGGGTGCCCTTCCCCGCCGCCAGAATCACCGCACAAAACTTATTTTCTTTCACTTCATCGATCCTTCTCTTAGTTTTGGGTTGTCTGTAATATATAAAATGTCGCCCTCTTCTTCACATTTATGTTCAAAAACTTCTTCGACATTATTGATTGTAATGATGTCATATGTTGGACAAACATCATAACTTCTTTTTTCTTCAAATTGCTTTAGCGTACAAGGATGCCAACGTTCTTTCCCTGCTTTTTTCATTATAACTTTATTCTCTGGAAATGGCCCATAAAGAGTAACAACAACATTATTACCAAAAGGTAATAGTGACCTATGGTCACCTTTAAATTGCATCTTGAATAACCATTAGGAATGGTAAACCACTTAGGAAGTCGTGAATTATCAGCTAATCGAACACTAGACTCCAAAAGACCATAACGTGGATCACAGCCAGAAAGCAATAAACAAATCAATAAGCCAACATAGAAAATATGGGGAACGATTCTATTTATTGATTCCTTCACTCTTCTGTCCTCCTATTTGTGGGCTGTTCAAAAGTGCTGAGATGCAAGGCGCGCAGTGAAACTCGAATTACAGTTACGCAGTAAACTGGAATTCGTTAGTTGAACTGTCCCGCTTCAGCGGGGCAAGAACCGTATCGCGAGGCATATATGAACATACGTTGAGCGGTGCTGTTTGCAGCGCAAAAACGCATATTGGTACTTTGTAAAACCCTTCGGCTTTTACCGGTAAGGAATATGATTATTAATTATTGCGCCTCCTTACCGGAATGCGCTCCCGGTCAACAGTCCTCATTCGCCCCTTTACTGCGCCGGCGCCGGCGCTATCACCATCACTTCCTTTATCGATTTCTGGTCAGCGTTTTCAATGATAAACGCAATTCCGCCGTACTGATACCTTTCTTTCGGCTTTGGAATTCTTCCCATCTGCTGCATCAGAAATCCGCCGACGGTTTCATAGTTTCCTTCCGGCAATCTGGCGTCCAGCAATTGCCGCAGTGTGTCCATTTCCAAACGCCCTGATACCAGATAGCGTCCGGGAACTATTTTTCTGTAGAGTTTTTCTCCCGCGACGTATTCATCAATGGTCCCGACGATTTCTTCCCCGATATCCTCTATGGTGACAACGCCTGTCGCGCCGCCGTACTCATCCACCACCACCGCCATCTGCTCCTGTTTTTTCTGCATCGCTGCGAGCAGTTCACTGGCTTTTTTTGTCTCAGGCACAAAAAACACATCCGCGCGCATACACGAAGCGACCGTCGCCTCGCCAATTCCTTCGCCTGCCTGCCTGTCCTTAAGCAACATCTGTAAAAGATCGAAGTAGTGCAAAATTCCGACAATATTGTAAACCGTATCGGCGTAAACGGGAATGCGCATGTATTTTTTATCAGCCACAACACCTACTGCTTCGGAAATTTTCATGGAAGCGGGCAAAGAAGTCAGCGCGGAAATGGGCACCATGATTTCATCCGCTGTCAGTTCGGAAAAATCAAACACGCGGCTGACCATTTCCTTTTCTCTGGTCAGGATATCGCCGCCCTTTGTCTTTTCGCCCAGAATATATTTGAGCCCTTCCTTGGTAATGTGGGAAGTCTCTCCGGCCATGCGATCAGAAGAAAGATGAACAGTTCCCCGGGATACAGCCGCGATAACAAAAGCGACCGGATAAAAAAGTATTGAGGAAAGACGAATAAACCAGGCTACTTTCACGGCCATTGCTTCCGCGTGATGCAGAAATATGCTGCGGGCAATAATCATTATAAAAAGAATCGGCAGCATAATCATAAAGGCTATTTTTTCGCCCCGCGCCTGACCGTAAAAGGATATCAGAAGGCCTGTCACCAGAGTTGACGCGATGATAATTGCCAGATTGGTCCCGACAAGCGCAGTGGAGATAAACCACTCCGGCCTCTCTTTTAGTTTAACCGCCTGAACGGCGGCTTTTGATCCACGGTGCGCGAGATTTTTCAGTTTATTGAGATCGGAGGCAAACAGCGCCACTTCGCCGCCGGAATACAGCATTTCCAGCACAAGACAAAACAATATGGCCGCGATGATTAAATAAAAGCTCATTGCTCTTCAGGCTCCAGGGGTTGTTCCCTTGTTATTTTCACTTTCAGTATTCTTGTCTTGCTTATATCATGAACGGAAAATACATATCCTTCCAAGCTTACTTCTTCACCTTTTTCCGGCATCTTTCCGAAAAGGTGCAGAACAAACCCGCCTATTGTATCGAATTCATCTTCCGGTAATTCAGCTTCGAGAATTTTATTGCATTGTTCAACCGACATACCACCTGGAATAATAATTGTTTGGTCATCAATTTTCTCGCATCCCTCGCAAGCAGATTCATCATCGCTGTTAGTCTCTTCAAAAAGATGTTCCAGAATATGCTCAAGGGTTATCATTCCGGAAACCCCGCCGTATTCGTCAACCACAATGGCAATCTGCAAGAAGTTTTTCTGGAAATCATGCAGAAGCCCGTGAACCGTTTGCTGTTCAGGAACAAAATATGGTTTCATTAAAAGATTTTGAATGCTATCATGTGCTCGTCCCCGCCAGACGTTGTTGAGCAAATCACGGGCAAATAAAATCCCGACAATATCGTCTTTGTCCTCCCTGTAAACGGGCACACGCTCCTGCCTTGCCCCAGCGATGGATTGAAGCATATAAGCAACCGGCATATCCAGCGGAAGACAAAACATATCCACTCGGGGTATCATGATGTCCGTTACCGGCCTGTCTCCCAACTCGAATATTTTCGTAATTAATTCTTTTTGCGATTCATCAACGACGCCCTCCAGGCTGCCGGCATCAACGAGCGTTTTGAATTCGTCCTCCATAAGAGCTTCCGATTCCGTGGATTTATCTGAACCGTAGCGATTCAGGAAAAGCCCGGAAATTTTTTCCAGACCGGCAACTACAGGATACTCCAAACGGGAAATCGCCATTAGCGGCGGAGAAACTATCGTGGAAATCTGCATAGGATAAGTAACGCCGAAGGTCTTGGGAATGGCTTCGCCGACAATCAGCAAAACGACCGTTGTGAAAACAATGGAAACCCATTGCCCGTTACTACCGAAAAGTCCAATAAAAAAAGAGGCTGCCAGAATAGAAATGATCACATTTACAGCTTCGTTGCTGGTCACAATCGTAATAAGCAGTCGTCGTTGATTGGAAAGTAATTTCACAACATAGTCAAAAAACGGATAGTTGTCCTGTTTCATTTTATGCAGGTGTAGATCTCTCAGCGAAAGTAGTGCCGCCTCCGCCGACGAAAAAAATCCGGAAAGCATAAAAAGAATGATCAGAACAACAATATCAGAATTCAAACCCAATTATTTACCACCTCGTTGATGTTGTTTATGCTTTTAATTTAACAGATTAAGGTAAAAAAAGACAAATATTTTATGCCACCATTTGACTTGAGGCGCATTTTCCGTTATTGGACAATAAAATTATCTTTGGAGTATCGACCATGCCCAACATATTGCTAATAGGAAACGGCGCCCGCGAACACGCGCTGGCGGAAGCGATTACGCGCTCTGAACAAAAACCTCAATTATTCTCTTTTATGAAGACAAACAATCCGGGGATAGCCTCTCTTTCGGAAAAGATTAAGTTGGGAAGTTATGCCGATCTTGATGCTATTACAGAATTTGCCGCGGAAAATAAAATCGAATTTGCCGTTATCGGCCCGGAAGATCCGCTTAACAACGGCGTAGCAGATGCCCTGTCTAAAATAAATATTCCCTCTGCCGGGCCCACAAAAAGCCTGGCACGGCTGGAAACTTCCAAATCGTTTACCAGAAATCTTGTCAAAAAATATAACATTCCCGGCAATCCGCAGTTCAGAGTATTTACAACAATCAACGGAGTAGAAGCTTTTTTAAATGAACTGGAAGGGATCGTTCTCAAACCGGATGGTTTAACCGGCGGCAAGGGTGTGCAGGTTCAAGGAGACCATTTTGAAACAAAAAAAGACGCCTTAAAGCTATGTGAACAAATACTGGCCGGCGGTTCTTCACTGATTGTCGAAGAAAAATTCGATGGTGAAGAATTTTCGCTGCAATGTCTTTGCGACGGGAAAACAGTGGTTGCCACACCGCTGGTACAGGATCACAAAAGAAGATTCGACGGTGACAAAGGACCTAACACCGGCGGAATGGGTTCTTATTCCCTGCCCGATCATTCCATGCCTTTTTTAAAACCAAAGGATTTAGAGGATGGACTGGAAATCACCCGTCAGGTCGCGGCAGCGCTTCTTAAAGAAACCGGCAGTCCTTACAAAGGTGTTATGTACGGAGGTTTTATTGCTACAAAAAACGGTGCAAAACTTCTGGAATACAACGCACGATTTGGCGATCCCGAAGCGATGAACATCCTGCCGCTTTTAAAAACTGATTTTGTGGAGGTCTGCCGCCATATCATTGCCGGAAAGCTGGATAAATTAAAAATTGAATTCGAACACAAAGCGACTGTTTGCAAATATGTTGTACCGAAAGGTTATGGTCTGCCCGCCGATCATCCCGACGCGGCATCCTCTAAAACAAAAATTGAAGTGGGTGATGTGGGAAAAGCGCGGCTTTACTATTCATCAGTGGATCAAAAAGAGGATGGTTTGTATCTAAGTTCATCGCGCGCCATCGGCATTGTTGGAATCGCCGACGATTTAGCCCAAGCGCGAAAAATTGCCGAAGAAGGAGTCAACGCCGTCAAAGGACCTGTTGCCTATCGCGAAGACATAGGCACAGAGGCGCTCATCCAGAAACGTATTGATCATATGAAAAAGATACGCAAGGATTAAATCATTAATACCGCGTCACATGGTGTTCGGTAAGACCGAATAAATTCGCCATCGTATATATCCGGTTATTATCATCTCTGAATCTGCCGCTGTAAATACCAAATGGCTGGTGGAAATCTGAAACGAGGAATCCGGCATTAATCTTTTCGGATCTCTGGCCTGAAGTTGTAAACAACAGTTCTAAACTTCCATCTGTTGTTTTTATTTTCCACGGGCGCATGATGTTTTCTTTCTCAAATTCAAAGCGCGCCGCCTTAAGGCAATAAATTTTCCCGCCAATCCACATACAGTTTTCATTAAAATCTTCATCGTCGGCTATCATATTCTGGCAAAGATTGAAGGCTAAAAGTTCTCCATATTCATCATAACCGGCGGCCGTCGCCCATTTCCAAAAACTGGAATAAGGNNACATCCCGCTTTCGATCAATTACAATTTCCTTATCTCCCAGCTTAATCATTCCCTCAGCCGGCGCGGCTACCTTGTGTGTATAAAAAGGCCTGAATGAAGTAACAGGAGAAACCTGAACAAGAGGCTCAATAGTATTCAGATCTTCGAAAATCTTAATTTCCCCTTTTACAGAGGGCAGGCTTCTTTTGCCTTCAATATCTATAATTATCTTGTGAAAACCTTCGTTCAGCCGGTTTTCAATATACAGCCGGTATCCTTTTTTCTTGAATTCACAGCTGTCATCATAGACCTGCGAGGCCACGCGCGACGCGACGCCCGGCAACTGCACACTGTGTTCAAAACGTTTGTTTTCTATCCTGTCGTAAGCATAGAAAAAGGAGACACCCATAAATTTAGCATCAAAGATAACCATGCCGAAATAATGGGTGGGGGTTATGATGCCAAAATGCTGCCATTCTTTAAGGCGGAATTTTTTCCAGAAAGCCGGAACTTTGTGCGACGAGAGATACAAAGGGGCGTCAAGAATATTCGCGTTACGAAAAGGCGTCTTAAATGTCCCGAAGTTAATTGTCCCGTCTTTTTCCACCATCTTTTCAGGAGTTGCTGCTACTTTTCTCATAACATCTGCCTCCCGTATAAATGTTGATACCGCTTAGCTCTAAGCCTTCGGTGTCTTTGAGAGCTTAGGGAAATTTTCATCCAGAATCGCATTCCACTTTTCTATCACAGGATTTATTTTCTCCATAAGTTCCGCAATATCACCTTCGATTGTTACGGAAATGATTTTATCGCCCTGAGCAATCTGATTGACAACACTCTGGTCGGCATCGCTTACCACTTCGCCAAACACCGTATGCTTGCCGTCCAGCCAGGGAGTCGCCACGTGTGTGATAAAAAACTGACTGCCGTTGGTTTGCGGCCCGGAGTTCGCCATCGAAAAAATGCCGGGTTTGCTGTGCCGCAGTTCTTTGATAAACTCATCCTGAAATTTATATCCTGGTCCTCCGCGTCCATCACCAAAAGGACATCCGCCCTGAATCATGAAATCGGAAATCACCCTGTGAAATTTTAAGCCATTGTAATAGCCGCGCCGCGCCAGATTTATAAAATTGCCCACAGTAAGCGGCGTCTTCTCGGCAAACAGGCATAGATTGATTGTTCCTTTATCGGTTTTAATAACTGCTTTTAAATCGTTTTTCATTTTAATCTCCTTCAAAAGATACTAATCCCGCTGCGCTTCGCTTCGGGGATAGTTTCCAATAGCCTTTGGCTATTGGATAGTTCGACTAACTTCAAACCTACAAGGTTGCCTATTTTCCCCTTAACATATAATTAGAATTCATTTCCTCCCTCCCCTGAGATTATCACTTAATTTATCCTGTCTATCCTAACAAGCAATAGCTATCTTAAGCGAGCAATTGTCTCCTTATATATTTTCCATTCGCCATTTACTTTTCTTAACATCAATTTCTTTTTGGCCGCTTCTTTAAGTATCGAAGAACTGTAATATTGAGTAAAGATTGCTTCTGCAGTGGAAGCCTTTGCATCCGTTGATATTCTCAAACTTTCAATGCGGATGCTTATTTTTTTATTTTTTTGGTGAACCCTGCTCTTATGGGATATCCATGCATTTAAGTCCTTGCCTTTTGACCGAAAATCCGACGCATAACAAGCTCTGTAAATTTTCATATCGCCTGATTGCCAACTCGTCAGCCATTTATTTACCAAATTCCGGACATCTCTTTCGGGAATGGATTTTGTCGCGCTTTGTTCCCTGCTGACTGAAGCTGACTTTTCGGTGACAGTGGAGGAGACAGCATGTTCCGTCACCTTAATCTTTTCTTCGTCTCTCTTAATATTTTCTTCA
>DCVU01000012.1:0-1317 GCA_002327415.1 Smithella sp. UBA2180 | reverse complement strand
GATTTTTGCAGTTTCGCGTAATTTATATTGTAATCACCTAAAGCATTGGCATATTCCGATTTTGCTCTGGTTAATAAAGTTTGCGCCTCCAATACTTCCGTTGAAGTCGCCATTCTTTCCTTATATCTTTCCTCTGAAATACGGAAATTTTCCTCGGCCTGTTCAATCACTTTCTGTGAAACAATAATTTGATTTTCCGCTTCCTGCAATGTAAGGTAAGCATCTTTTATTTCTAAGCTAATTTGATCATTTAACTCTTTTGCCGCTCCTGTCGCCTGGTTTTCTTTAGCTTTGCTGGCATCCACCCTGAATTTCGTTTTACCCCATTCCCAAAAATTCCAGCTGGCCACCGCCATTAAGTACCAGTTTTCCATGTCCTTATAGTCACTTCCGGAAACAGAAGGATTATCGCCAAACCTTGTGTAATTGCCGACGAAACTCAAAGAGGGAAAGTAATCGCTTTGCGCTATCTTAACTAACTTCCCCGCCTGTGACGCTTTGAGCGATGCTATTTTAAGCTCCGGTCTCATCTGTCGGGCGATATTCAGACATTCTTCAAATGACCTTAAAAGGGGCTGATAAGTCAGAATATCCTCTACTTCCACCGACGCGGATATCTGGCGTTTTAAAACAGTGTTAAAATGTGACTTTGATAGTTCTACCATATTTTGCGCCCTGACAAGCGCCTGTTTGCCATTGGCCAGTTCTACTTCAGCGTGGAGTAAATCATTTTTGGGTATCATTCCTACCCTGAAATAATTTTCAGCAACATCGCGATGCGCTTTGAGCATCTCGACCGACTGAAGTGCTGCAGTCTGAATTCTCTGCGCCCGCAAAATATTATAATAAGCAATTTTTACTTCCAGCACCACATCCTGAGTCTTTGCCGTTTCATCCATACGGGCCGCATCTTCTCCAATGCTGCTGGCCTGATAATTAGCCAGAATTCCACCGCCGGCAAACAGCGGCTGGCGGACTTCAATGGACCAATTATAATTATCAACAGTCCCGGCAACAAATTCTTTGTTGTCAAAAAAGTTTAAAGGAGGAGGAGCGGATGACAAACCGACAAATCGGGAAAAAGGTGCTTCACTCAGTCTCGTATAAGTATAAGATGTATTGAACTTTGGTAAAAATCCGGTTATAGCCTCTCTTTTTTGCGCGGTAGCTCCTTTCAATCCTTCTTTGGCAATATCCAGGGTTATGCTATTTTTTAAAGCGACATCAATGCTCTTTTCCATGGTTAAAGGTTCTTCGGCATAAACCGGATGTAAATAAAAAACAAAATTGAAAACCATCAACATAAAAAAAATCATA